>CALBJS010000176.1 GCA_937892995.1 uncultured Peptococcaceae bacterium
AATTCTAACTTATTTTGCTCCTCTTGTCTGTCTTGTTTTCTGGGTTCATTATAGTCTTAATGAACCGCCAAGTACCGAACGGTATGCCTGGTGGTGTGAGAGGACGGGAATTAAAATAATTGATTACCTCCTACTCGATTAAAAAATTATTTGATTAAAAAGTTATAGTTAACAAAAGAAAGCAAAAGAGTGTTTTCTTTTCGTTTTCAAGAAGTTCTAATCAAGGTGCGGTACCGTTTTTCCATTCCAGCTCAAAGATATTGTTAATTTTTTCAACTGCAGATGGAGAGGGTATGGTCAATGAGCCTTCGTGATTGATTATAAATGAAGGATAGGTCCAGGAAGAACTAGTCATGATTATGGTCTTGTCATCAAAAACACCAATATTTAGACTAATAGGGAGTTTATCGGGATGACTGAAGTATCTGATTTCAATCTGTGCTTGTTTAAATTTTTCAATCGTATTAGGGGTGGCCACTGCACAGGAAGGACTAAGTAATAATCTTATCTCGCAACCTCTTACCTTTGCCTCTATTAAAGCATCAACAGTTTCCGGGTAGCTTAGTTGCTCCACTCCAACCTTAATCGTAGATGTTGCAGAGTTGATCTGTCTCAAAATTTGTTGTTTTACGCCGGCATTAACTGTAAAGGTGATATTGTCCTCGGGCAATTCAATTTTTTCGGGCAGTGCAAGCGATAGGGTAGTAGTATATGTCCAGTCTTTATCAAATGATTTAGCCATAGTCCAAGCTGTATCACCAGTTAGTTTAATAGCTAGGCTATGGCTACTAAACCCTTTCTTTGTCCAATCTATGCCGAAAAAGATGCCCACCTGGTAATCAATTACCATATAACGGACTCTTTGGTATTGCCCTTTTTGAGCGGGATAGTACTGAACTGAAATGTTTTGATTTTTAAGATATTTAACCGTAGCGGAATTTTCTCTCTGCCATTGGTCTAGAAGTATTCTTATTTCAACACCGTCTTGGGACTTATCAACTAATAAATCAAGGATTTCAGGGTCGTCTAAGGCAGATAGCTGAATAAATATGGCCCTTTTCGCATTGTTTATTATTTGGATGGTTTGGGAACGAATTTCTGACGCATCAACTAATATTGAACTTGCAGCTAAATTTGATAATTGCTCAGGTTCTTTATTTTTAAAAAAGGACAGGGTATTTCCACATCCGGATAACACGAGAACATAGTAAAATACTATAAAAATAGTTAATAATTTTTTTGTTTTATTTAACATTGTCATAACCTCTGAACATGATTATTGGAGATCAATTAGAAATTTTAAAAGCTGTTTTATTCTTATTTGCTTCTATTATACATTTTTTGAAGATAAATAACGAAAAAAAATTATTCATTTTGGATATTATCTTTTATTAAAGATATTTGATGATAAGATTTAAGGCTCACATAAAGGTAAATAGTGGTAAGTAGAGAATAGATTTTATATGTATAAGCTTAACCTAATTCAAAGAGGTGTTTAATTTGGATAATCCGTTGGGTACAACTTTTCACAGCAAAATATTGCCTAAAGAAAATATCATTAAAAGAATCCAATTAGATTGGTGGTTAAGAAAAGGTAATGAGCAAAAGGTTATTGACAATTTGCTTTTATTTTTAAACAAGGATACCCTTCCCCAAAAACTTAATTTAAAAGAAGTGAAAAAATTAATAGATTATCATATCTATAATGAAACTCGGGATTATCTAGAAGAAGCATTGATACACTATCAGAATAATGAGCAATTGGGAGAAATTTTATTTCTACAGGCTCGTTGTTGCCTTGGTTTAGGATCTCTTGATGGGGCACTTAAAAAAATAGAACTTGCTCTCCAATTAGAACCGAATAACAGCGATTATTGGAATCTTCAAGCAGATTGTTTATTGGAACTTGGTGAATGGGAGGCTGCAGTAACTTGTTTTAATAAATCTTTGAGATCCTCACCAGGAAATGCAGATACTATCTATCGATTAGGAAGTATATTTATCCTTCATGGGGAATATGGCGAAGCGCTGAATTGTTTCAGTGGTTGCTGTAAGTTAAAGCCTTTTAATCATGAGTATTGGGAAATGAAAGCGGAGATGTTAGTAAAATTGGATCAAATTTCAGCTGCTTGTGAATGCTTTTTAAAGGCGGCCAAATATAGTGGTCAAATTCGTTTATTTTCGCGTTTAGCCTATTGTTATGCTAAAACTGGCCAAGTAAAAAAATCAAAAAAATTGTTACTTAAAGTACTAAAGGAAGAACCTGATAATTATGATGCATTATGCAACCTCGCAGGGATCTACCATAAACTTAATAAGGACGAGCAAGCATATAAACTCCTAAAAAAAGCATATACGCTAAACAAAAATGACCCCCTGCTTCTAAATAATTTAGGATATATATGTTGTAGATTAGGCCGCTCACGTAAAGCAGTTGAATATTACAATCAGGCACTTACTTTAAGCCCTTCAGATAAAATTGTATTGTATAACTTAGGTGTATGTTTATATAAGAAAGGTATTTGGGAGGAAGCCCGAGGCTTATTAGAAAAGTTAATTTCTATTGATAGTAATAACCCCGATGCTTGGACTCTCCTAGGAAATGTTTATGAACAACTTTCTAAACATAAAGTAGCTGTAGATTGTTTTAATAGATCCTTAGGACTGGCAAAATAATTTAATGTTGTTTTTTTTAAGAAAATCTATTCATTTATCATCAATTAATCCGTTCCAAAAAAGCAGTCAAAAAATAGTTTTTTTATTATGGACCTTTTATTTTAGGATAAAGGTTCATATCCTTTTTAAGTAATAAATAACAATTATTCTATAAAAATTTGGAGCTAGGCGATTTCAATGGTAAAATACAAAAGAATGTAAGTATCTGCAGGAATGAGGAGATTTCGGCCTTAGAATTCTGAATAAACCCTATTTGCTTTGGAGGTAGGATAAATGACAATAGACATGGATAAGATTGAAAAGGCAGTTAGAAGTATACTTGAAGCAATTGGTGAAGAACCGGACAGAGAAGGACTTAAAGATACCCCTCAAAGGGTGGCAAGATTTTATAGGGAAGCCTTTGCAGGGCTTCATGAAGATCCAAGTAAGAATCTTACAGTCCAATTCTCGGAAAATCATGAAGAAATGGTCATAGTTAAGGATATTCCCATATATTCCATGTGTGAACACCATCTTCTTCCTTTTGTAGGCCAAGCCCATATTGCTTATATTCCTCGGAATGGTAAGGTAACAGGGTTGTCTAAGTTAGCCAGGGTTGCAGAGGACTATGCTAGGCGTCCACAATTACAAGAACGCTTAACTAGCCAAATAGCGGACACCGTTAAGAACGTTCTGGATGCACGGGGTGTACTAGTAGTTATCGAAGCTGAACACATGTGTATGAGCATTAGAGGAATAAGAAAACCGGGTTCTAGGACAGTTACTTCCGCAGTCAGAGGTATTTTTCAGACTAACGCTGCGACTCGGGCAGAAGCTTTCTCCTTAATTATGGGTAGAAGTTAAGAAAATAATTAAAAAACGGTCCAAAAGAAGAGGTAGAAAATAAACAAAATCAACGCAAAATGATAAAACTAGC
>CALBJS010000177.1 GCA_937892995.1 uncultured Peptococcaceae bacterium
GGGCAGACCACTCCCCAATCTTCCGGCACTTCCAACGGTCCTTTTGGCGGGTATGTCTTCAAATATGAAAACACCACCGTAGATGTCTGTAAAAAGGGAGGAGTAGTCACCCTCTTCAGAGATGAACGGGCTTTAGGACTACAGGAACTGACTGCCGACCAAGCTGCGTCCCAAGCTATGAGAATCCTAAAAGCTTTAGGTTGGGGCGAATTTGTAAAGACCGCAACGGAAGACTTCGGAGGATATATTCAATTAGAGGCTATCAACGAACAACAGGGTATTCGAATCTATCCGGATAGAATTCGGCTTACTGTAGGCAAAGACAATGGACAGATTACCAGCTATGACTCAACCCCTTATTGGCTTTTTAATCATGAGCGTAATTTAAATAAAAATTTGACCCTTGAAGAGGCAAAAACCAGACTCCATCCTGGAATAGTGGTTAAGGAAAATCGTTTAGCGATCATTTCTTTACCCGGCTGGGAAGAAGCTTTTTGTTATGAATTCCGGGGAAGCCAAAATGATGAAGACTTTCTAATTTATATCAATGCCCTGGATGGAGCGGAAGAAAAAATCCAGAGAATAATCCGGACACCAAGAGGAGAATTCTTACAGTGATTTCATAATTAGTTTCCGATCAAGATACTCCGTACCGACAAAAGAAGTAGTACGGGGTATCTTTCTATTTTCTCTTCTTATTTCGGTATCTAGGCTAATTTACCGTGAATATAAAGCTACGAGAATGAGAAATTCATAAATATTAAAGGATAATACTGGATTTTGGTCGAATAGTACTTAAAAAGTAAAGTAGTAGTCATTTTATAGAGGAGGATATATATGCTCGCCCAAAATAGAAGAAATTTATTGTCTATATTATTAATAGGACTCCTAGTATTTGCCCAGCTTACCATAATTTTACCAAAGGTTGTCTTGGCTGCGGATAGCAGATTGGCGGGCTCTGATCGCTACAGCACAGCTGTCAAAGTCTCCCAAGCCGGATGGAATAAGTCGGATTACGTTATCCTAGTGAGAGGGGATGACTTTGCTGATGCTCTCTGTGCCGGTCCTTTGGCTAAAAAATATAACGCCCCTATTTTATTCACGGAAAAATACCTGGTGAACACTTCTACCCTTAAGGAGATCGAACGTTTAGAAGCCGACAAGGTTATAATAATAGGAGGGTATGGGGCAATTTCCAGGAATGTAGACAAAACTCTGGACTCCGAAGGTATTGCTGAGATTGAACGCATTTACGGAGACAATAGATATGAGACTTCTGTGAAAATCGCCCAAAGGCTAGGAAGTAAGGAAGCCGCCCTGGCAACAGGAGGGGAATATGCCGATGCACTTTCTATTTCCGCCGTCGCCTCAGCGAAGGGCTTCTCTATTCTGCTGACCTATCCTAATGATTTGCCTGGAGTAGTCAAACAACACCTAAGTAATTATAAGATTGAAAATATCTATCTAATCGGGGGAGAAAAAGCTATCACTAAGAATACTGAAGAACAAGTTCGTTCTCCACTGCGCTTCGCAGGGAAAAATCGTTATGAAACGAACCGTCTAGTACTTGAGTATTTTGCTAAAGACTTAGATTTTAATAAAATATTTACCGCGCCAGGCGAGGGTAAAGATAACTATACTTATGCTTTGGCAGGGGCAGCACTGGCTGCTCAAACTTCCTCGCCCATAGTCTTAAACAGCTCCATCCTTCCCGAAGAAACAAAAGATTTTGTCCGGAGCAAAATGACGGTAGCCAGTGAAATCATCGCTATCGGAGGAGAAGATGTGGTTCCGGTAGAAATATTTAGCCAATATAGGCAGGGTTTTAACCAGATGCTCAAAAGTATCTTCGATCAGGAAGGTGTCTACGGTCCTTCAACGGGAACGACTACTATTGCCGGGAGCTTAGCCATAGAAAATTCGAATATTATCGTTCAAAATACTGTAATTGAAGGCGACTTGCTGCTTGGGGAAGGTATTAGGTACGGAACGGTGGAATTAAGAAATGTCACGGTCAAAGGCAGAACAACAATTCGAAGTGGATGGAACCACAGTATTATCGGAGATAATCTCATCGCCCCATCGGTGATACTTGACAGCGAAGGCGAAAAAACGGCTAACTTGGCCCTTTTAAGAAAGTCCAAAGTCAATAATGTCTTAATCCATTCCTATGCTTACCTAGATGACTCGGAGAATACAAGCGAAGGTTTTTCAAATGTAGATATCCTTAGCGGAAAAGGGGTAATCCTTAGAGGAGGGTTTAATACTGTTAGTTTTACTGCCAAGGGTGCGGACGTAAGACTGAGAAGTGCTACTGTGAAGACCCTCAATGCCAAGTCTAGTGGGTACGTTTGGGGTACGGGAACAATCAATACCGCCAATATCAGCAGTAACGATGTGAAGCTTGATATTATCCCGGCCGTTACCAATGTGGCTAAAGGGTATCAAGCCTATGTAGGAGGAGAACGGATTTCAGAGGGAATAACTAGAGCAGCCGACATCGCCGCCCTGCAGAACGAGCCGATTCGGGATCTGAAAGCAACCGCGGGAAACGGCCTGGTGAGCTTCACCTTTAGCCAACCTACCGATGCCACCGGCGTAATCCTCAAGCAATCTACCGATGGGGGATCCACCTGGAAGAATGCAAGTACAGGTTCTTTAAGTAAAAGCTCTACTTCGGCAACGGCCACAGGATTGATAAATGGTCAGAAGTATTATTTTATGCTGGTAGTAACCGGCGGAATCAGGGCCGGAGAATCGAATAAAGTATCGGCAGCCCCGGTTGAAAATGGCATCACTGATTTAGCAGGCATACCTGGGAACGGCAAGGTTACTCTTGCTTTCAGTCCTCCGACCGGGTCATCCGGTGTTACCCTCAAACAATCTCTTGACGGTGGCTTGACCTGGAAGAATTCCTCAACATCCTCTCCCTTAAATAAAAGTTCCACCCTCGCCCTAGTAACAGGGCTGGTTAACGGTACCACTTATCAGTTTAAATTAGTTGTCGTAGGTGGAAGCCGGGCAGGCGATTCAAATGTGACGACCGTAACTCCAGTTGATCCTATCGCAGATCTTACCGGCCTAAGTCCTGAACGCGGAATGATTACTTTAACTTTCAGTGCTGCCCCAGGAGCGACAAAAGTTACTCTTAGGCAGTCAAGCAATGGCGGCACAACTTGGGAAGATTGTCCTACCACTCCTGATTTAAACTACAAGTCTACTTCAGCTACCGTAACAGGACTGATCAACGGCCAAGAATACAGCTATAAACTTTTAGTCATCGGCGGGGCAAGAGCAGGCGAATCCAATATTGCTACTGTCATTGCACAATAAATAACTAATCATTTTGTCAATGACAATTGTGTTTTAGCTTTTTGCATTTGAATTTGAATTGTAAAATAAGTCTAAACGACATTATAAGGTGGAGTGGAAAAGTGTACAAAAAGTGGCTTGGAACCATTGCCAAGTGTTCTCTCTTTGAAGGGATAGCTGCTGATGAGTTGCGTGGTGTTCTGCAATGCATGAACCTAAATTTAAACGAATATAAAAAAGGCGATTATCTGACTATCGCTGGAAATGAGTTCTCTCAGATCGGAGTAGTACTTAGTGGTACGGTTGCTTTAATCAAAGAAACAGCCTCCGGCAGTAGGGTTATCATCGGACTTATAGGAGCCGGAGAGATGTTTGGTGAAATGGCAGCTTACTCTGATAAAAAATCTTGGCCAATGACGGTTATAGCTCAGACTAACTGTACGGTCATGTTCTTTTCCAAAAACAAGATTGTCGGCTGTTGTGAAAGGGTCTGCACCAGTCATAAAAGGCTGATTATGAATATGCTTAAAGTAGTATCCAAT
This sequence comes from uncultured Peptococcaceae bacterium, assembly GCA_937892995.1. Lineage (GTDB taxonomy): Bacteria > Bacillota > Desulfitobacteriia > Desulfitobacteriales > Syntrophobotulaceae > CALBJS01. The sequence continues at coordinate 3,855 of CALBJS010000177.1, forward strand.
AGAGCCTTAATGCTTAATAAAAAGGTAGAATATCTTTCCATTAAAAGTCTTCGAGGAAAAATAAGTACTTACCTTTTGGAGGAATACACTAAAACCGGTAATAATACCTTCCAATTAAGTCTGAACCGTAATGAATTAGCAGACTTTATTAATGTCTCTCGTCCTTCCCTCTCCCGCGAACTAGGCAAGATGAGAGATGAGGGACTTATAGATTTTCATAGTACGGCAATCAGGATCAAGGATATTGCAACTTTGAAAGAATTGAGCGAATAAAGCTTAATTAATATGAATAATCTAATGTCTTTAGTAACAAACTAGAATGATTATTCGGTTGGGAAACTACAAGGAGGGGTAATAGTGAACAAAGAACATTTTGCTAAAACCTTCGGTTTTTTTAACTACGAGGAAATGCTTGAGAGCAGTACTACCGTCCATCATGAGAATAATGTCGGATGGTATGTCACCAAATTACCCCATGGAAAGTTTCTAGCTTGGGACAATGCAGAGATCGCAGATGATCGAGTAGAAGTCTTCTTTACGAAAGAGGAAGCAAAAGATTATCTTAATATCTTACGGGATAAAGCCGGTACTATGCAGTAACCGGCCATAATCACAAAGACTGCTGAAAACTATTCAGTAAGCATAATGCGGCAGGGATACATTTGCTAAAATTTTCTTGCCATTTCTTATTTAATCGGATATAATTAGCTCGTCAAGGGGAGTAGCTTAAGACTCAAGGCCGTCAATTCGGATCATCTGATCCCGGTTTTGAGGCAACTTTAGTTGTTAGCAAGACCTTAACCGATTGGTTAGGGTCTATTTTATTTTATATGGGGGGACAAACTATCTAAAGAATAGTTCTTAAGATATTGCATTTTAGATAACAAACTTTTAAGGGAGTGACCAATAAAATGGAAATAATGGGATTATCTATCACCCAATTTTTTACGGCACTTTTTTCTATTGTAATGATCGACCTGGTGCTTGCCGGTGACAATGCCATCGTTATTGGTTTAGCCTGTCGTAATCTTCCTAAGAACGTACAATTAAAAGGGATTATCTTAGGAACAATGGGAGCTATTATTATCAGGATTTTTGCTACCTTGGCAGTTGTCTGGCTACTTCAAATCCAGGGACTCATGCTTGGGGGAGGTCTGCTCTTGATTTGGATTGCTTACAAGCTCTTAGCTAAACAGGATGATCATAGTAATGTGAAAAGCCAGGATTCGTTATTGGCTGCCGTAATTACCATCATCGTGGCAGATGCCGCCATGGGTATCGATAATGTCCTGGCCGTCGCCGGAGCCTCTCACGGTAGTTATATCATGGTTATCCTCGGACTTCTGATTAGCGTTCCCATTATGGCCTTCGGCAGCACCATCCTAATTAAACTCATCGATCGTTTTCCTATTATTATCGATCTTGGGGCAGGAATAATAGCCTACACGGCAGGCAAAATGATAACCGAAGAACCTTTCCTACACCAAATCTTTGTTCGCCCTGAACTAAAGTACTCCCTAATCCTGCTTGTTATCATTGGGGTGCTCTTAACCGGTAGAATGAAAAGACAAAAGACAGCTCAATCTCATTAGAGGATGAAAAAGTCTGAGCACGAGAAAAGGGGACGGTTCTTGTATCTTACATGCATGTTAGACACAAGAACCGTCCCCTTTTCTGGCATTCTTGCCAAATGGGCCTTTTAAGGTCATGCCCAGGACTTGGTACTACAACCTTCTTTACAATGTGCTATTTCTCTTAGCATCCAGTGCTTAGTAAACATATTTACACCTCCTAAACCTAAAAAAATAAAAAGTAGACTCTTGGCAATATATTAAGAACAATTAATATATATTCCTAAATACCAAATTGATAAATGGTGTTTTTAGCAAGCTTAGAAATACTTTTGTTTACTATGGATTGGTCGTATGGTATGCTTTGGACTTATTGACAATTACTGAGAACCATATTATTATTATTCGTCTGTAGAGATAAAAATTGATATAATGAATTATAAATATACCTAAACAAGTTAAAGATATAAAAATAAGACCAATATTGCTTTGAATTTTTTTCGCAGTAGGTCAAATATAAGTAAAAGGAGAATCTTTTTAATGTCCAATTTCAATGAAATAGGCCTCAGTAATCCACTCCTTCGCGCTATCTCCGAAATGGGTTTTGAGGAAACTACTCCTATTCAAGAAAAAACAATCCCCCTAGGTTTAGAGGGAAGGGATCTTATCGGCCAAGCTCAAACCGGGACTGGTAAGACTGCCGCCTTCGGAATTCCGATGATTGAAAAATTACCGGCGGAAAGGGAAAATATTAAAGGGCTAGTCATTACTCCGACCAGGGAGCTAGCTATCCAAGTAGCAGAAGAATTAAACAGAATCGGGCAATTCAAAGGGGTCCGGGCTTTACCAATCTATGGCGGACAGGATATTGACCGGCAGATTAGGGCACTTAAGAATCGTCCTCAGATTGTCGTAGGCACCCCCGGGCGCTTAATGGATCATATGCGAAGGAGGACCATCCGTCTTCAACAAATAGAGATTGTTGTCTTAGATGAAGCAGATGAGATGCTGAGTATGGGCTTTGTCGAAGATATCGAAAACATTCTTCAAGAAGTTCCCCAGGAACGCCAAACCCTTCTCTTTTCAGCAACAATGCCCAAATCTATCCAGGAACTTGCTAAGCGTTTTATGAAAAACCCGGAGCTTATCGGTATCAGGGCTAAGGAAATGACTGTTCCTCAAATAGAACAATTTTATGTTGAGGTTCAGGAAAAACAAAAATTTGATGTCCTCTGTCGGATGCTCGATATTCATTCTCCTGATCTAGCTATAGTCTTTAGCAGAACAAAGAGACGTGTGGATGAACTTTTCGAAGCCTTAAGTAAAAGAGGATATTCTGCTGAAGGTATTCATGGAGACTTAACTCAGGCCAGGCGTGATACCGTCATGAGACACTTTAAGGAGGGTTTTACAGATATTCTCGTGGCTACGGATGTGGCTGCCAGGGGTCTCGATATCAGTGGAGTGACTCATGTCTATAATTTTGATATCCCCCAAGATCCGGAAAGCTATGTTCACCGGATAGGAAGAACAGGACGGGCCGGTAAGGAAGGTCTGGCGATTACTATGGTTACCCCTAGGGAGATCGGTCATCTGCGCCTTATTGAACAGGTCGCCAGAAGGAGGATCTTCCGAAAACCCCTCCCTACCGTAAATGATGCCTTAGTCGGACAACAACGGATCACAATGGACAAAATTTTAAAAACTGTCAAAGAGGAAGATATTGCCAGATATAAGGAAATTGCTGAAGAACTTCTCGAAACATATGACTCAATTTCCCTCTTGTCCGCAGCCTTAAAACTACTGACTAAAGAACCGAATACTACTCCTATACTCTTAACTGAAGAAGCACCCTTAAGAACCAGACAACCGCGTAGAGATAGGTTTGATCAACCAGGTTATCATCGCAAACGTGATCGAAATTATCCCCCACGCTTTCCCAAAAGATAATAAGAGTGAAAAGAACCTCTTGTTCTTCTGCCAATTTGTTACTTGGTGTGGAAATTTTTTCGTCTTGCAACTAGCCGACAAAATGCTATAATGATCACACCTACCTAGTACGCGGGATATCTAAGTTTTGATCCTATTATAGTTTCGGGAACCAAGGTAACTGTTTCAAGTACGACAGGCCTTCTGTGGAGGGAAGCCGGAAAAGAGCATTCAGGTTCCCACCTTGCAAGTGCAGGGTCATGAAACTTGGAATCTTACGGCCAGGCGGGGCAAGAAAATATTATTTAAACAAAAGACTTTCCATTTTGCCAAAAGTCAAAGCATCGGGAAAGTCTTTTTCATTTTATATTTCCGGACAATCTTCATTCATTCTCATCATCTAAATCGGCAATCTTCTCCATAAGAAATTTTAGGTACTTACCGTATATTGTCCCCGGTTCCCAATTATAACTACAATTCTTAAAGCCTAATAATACTAACCTTGCGATTGTTGCTTTTTCGCCGTTTTCTCCATTCCTAATACTTTGTTTAAGATAGGGGCTAATACGAAGACTACCGCACTGAACAGGGCCCCCATCTTAGCAGCTCCCTGAATTTCAGGATCGGTGTAAGCCACACCGGCTACGAACAAGGCGACTGTCAAGCCAAGTCCGGCTATAACTCCTGCCATAGCAAGGTCTTTATTGTTCATTCCGTCAGGCAGGGGAAAACCGATTAGCTGAGCAATATATCCCATAATATAGATTCCGAAAGTCTTGCCAATGATTAAGGCCAGAAGGATAATCCAAGTAACATTACTAATAGAAGAAAAGGCCACCCCGGCGTTACATAATCCGAAAGCAAACAAACCAAAATCGATAAAGGCTTTCCAGCCATGTTCGAAATTTAAAAGGGTGGAATGAGAAGGATGGGGAGAATGGGGTAAAAACGGAATAATAAACACCAAGGCCAAGGCCGGATGAAGATGGGTATTGAATAATCCAATCCAGCTAAGCAGACCACCACCTAGGATATAGGGCCAATAACTCTTGACTTTATATCTTCTCAACCCATAAGCTAGTCCCATTCCGGCTAAGGTTACTAATAACCAGATAGGTTGAACAGGGTTATAGGGGTCAGGATAGAAAACCGCGATTATTCCTAAACCGATGGCATCATCAACGATCGCCAAGAGAAGTAAGAAAGAAACTGCAGGATGTCCCGCTCCGAAGATCATACGAGCTAGTAACCAAGCAAGAGCGATATCTGTAGCTGCAGGGATTCCCCAACCCCGCGAAAATTCCGGTGAGCCAATTAGTGCATTTAAGATAAAAAATACGGCTATAGGTCCGATTACCCCTCCTAATGTTGCCCAGAGAGGGGTAATCGCTTTTTTAACGGGATTAAGACTCCCTCCGGGAAGCACACTTGTTGTAATTTCTACTGCCGCTAATCCAAAGAAAAAGACCATAAAAACGTCATTCACCAAAAAGTGAAGATCAATGTTGCCAAATAACTTATGGTGCACCAATTCATGATAACTGTGATAGTCAAGATTAGCCCAAAGAAGTGCGACTAGAACCCCACTAATAAGAGGCACTGAGTACTCCCTAATTTTCATAATCATACTGTTATTGTTCAAACAATCAAACTCCTTTTCAGAATATAGTGACAACTTGCTTTTTCCCACAAAGTTGCTGTATGCACTTTAGCATAATATTAGCCTTTATTCAAGATAAATAAGGCCATACTTTCAAAAATCACGGTAAGACAAGATTCTTAATCTTTATTAGCAAAATTTAATGGAAAAACAAAGAATATTCTATTATTTGCTAATGTCTGGTAAACATTCTGCTATAATGGTCTAAAGAGTTAGATATAATATTCGCTCCATTCCCCCGAGGGATTGATTCTATTTGAAATGGTACATTAGTCACTAGAAGAGATATTATAATGAAAGAGGTGCTCAAAAATATGTTCTGGTCCAAAAAGGAAACCCAAAGAACTCATTACGAAGAGAATGCTATTATCGTCAAAGAAAACGAGCTTACAGAGTTAAGTAACGCCCTAGCAAGTAATAACCCAAAAGCTCTTCAAACTGTGAGCATCCCCTCCGAAAGCCCTCTCTACCCCTTATTTACAATCCTTCAGCAAGCTGAAAATAAACGCCTAGAATCTTCACAACGAGCTCTAATGGATATTAACGGCCGAGTAGGAAGAATAACGGGTATTTCTTCGATCCGTAATATGATTAAGGTAATCGAAGAACAGGCCGGAGATGTTAATAATATGGCTGCTCAAGCCGAAGAAATGAGTGCCGCCGCTACAGAGATAGCTACGACAACCGATAAGGCTGCTTTATTTGTCGAGCAATCTTTAGAGACAGCTTCCGGTGGAGTACAAAAGGTCAAAAAAGCCATTTCCCTAGTCGATCGCTCTTTCTCAGACTTTGAAGAAACTAATAAACAAGTACATGAAGTGTTAAAGTATATGGGAGAAATCGAAGTGATAATCGAACTGATCGCAGGAGTGGCAGATCAAACCAATCTCTTGGCCCTCAATGCGGCAATCGAAGCTGCTCGTGCCGGGGAACAAGGAAGAGGTTTTGCCGTAGTAGCTGATGAAGTCCGTAAACTTGCTGAGGATACCAAATCCTCTGTTACAACTATCAAAGATAAAATTGGGTTCTTGAATCAAGAATCCAACAAGACTACCCAAAGTATCCTTCAGGTCGCTAAAAATATGGAAGCCGGAAAAAACACCTTGCAACAAGCTGAGACTTCTATAGAGCAGATCCTGGGCAATATCAATTCTATAGCAGAAGATATTCGTCAGATAGCAACGGGTAATGAAGAACAGAGTTCAACCCTCCAAAATTTTGGACAAATCATCACCGGCTTCGCGTCCTCCGCTGAGAATACCCTTGTTTATGCTCGCGATGCCGGCCAGGGGATTTATCAAATAAGCGAAGAACTTATAGACCTTCGCCAGAGACGGGTTACCCAAGCTACTAATCTGTCTCAGAAACAAGCTCTTGAAGTATTTCTTACCGACCATCTTAGTTGGACATGGAAAATCTACAATATGCTTCTGGGGTACGAAACTATTGATGAAGATAGCCTGGAATCTTCGGAAACTTGCCGTTTGGGAAAATGGTTACTAGAGCAACAAAAGATTACAGATACCGAGAAGCTGGAGCTAGTACATAGGCAAGTTCACCGCTTAGGTAAAGAAGCTGTCTTGGCCTATAACAATAAAGATTCCACAAAAGTCGAAAAATTATGGGGAGAACTGTCCTTAGCCACCAACGAGCTAATCTCCGAACTAAACGAATTTTTATTAGGAGTCAAAAATTAAAGTTACTAACGAATTTATTTTTAGCAATCAATTCATCTCAATTAATTTCACTATAAAATTTCAGATAACTGCTTCCATTCTTCTAGCGTTGGAAGCAGTTTTTCCGTTTTGTCCAAAAAAGACTTTTGATAATTTCAGTAACTTTCTAATTCGATCATTTTATCAAATACGAAAAAATTATCAAAATGAAACAACTCGGATTCCTAATAAGAGACTAGGCTATTGCGGTTAAGACCTCAAATTCTGCTTATTACTGCCCTTTTCCGATAATCCGTAGTTTTGACCTTTTATTGGCATACTTTTTGCATAGATATAATGTGTAAGACAATAAGCATGTTTTAGGGGCATAAGTCTTGATATTCAAGCAGTTAATCGGTAAGACGTTTCTTTCTCCGGCATTATTATCAAAGAAAGGAGAATCTTATGGCAAGCAAACTGAGGTCAGTAACAGTAAAGTTTCCCTCAAGTGTGTTTAAGCAAATCAAACTGATCGCAGAAAAACGCGGGGAAACAATCTCAGACACAGTCCGATATTTAATTGCCCGAGGATTGGATGAGAGGATTTATCAAGAGAATACCGAGCTAATTGCCCGGATTGTCAGGGAACAAGTCGACCAGGCTCTGGATTCCTATAATACCTTCCCCGATTATCCCTATGCTCATCTTCCTCAAAGGAAAATTTCCAGAGCAAGTGATCCCAGAAGATTAACTATTTGCAGAAAAATAAGTTGATTAGAAAATCAGTAATTGTGCTTTTAATTTTTAGCAAGAAAGGAAATAGACCAATGAAAAAATCCCTTTATTCCGTTCTGATCATAATTTTAATTACTATCAGTACTTTTTTAGTCCTTTCCGGCTGCAGCAGCAGTCCAAAACAATTCGACGCAAAGGCAGATTTTGAGACCTTAGTATCCCAGGCTAAAGGTACCACTGTCTCCTTTTACGGCTGGGGCGGGGACGATCAGCTCAACAAATGGCTGGACACGGTTCTGGCCTCCACCCTTAAAGATAAGTACGATATCACGTTAAAGAGAGTACCTATGGATATCGACCAGATCTTAAGTAAGCTCTCCGGTGAAAAACAAGCCGGCAAACAAGATGGTTCCATCGACCTTATTTGGATCAATGGTGAAAATTTTTATTCAGCTAAAGAAAACGGTTTCCTCTACGGTCCCTTTACCCAGAAGCTTCCCAATTTCCCTAAATATATTGATGAGAACGCTACCGAAATAAGGTATGACTTCGGCTACCCCATCGAGGGCTACGAAGCCCCTTATAATAAGGCTCAAATGGTCTTAATTAACGACAGTGCCATAACTCCGGAAACACCCAAAAACACTGCCGAATTGCTTGAATATGCCAAGAAATATGAAGGCAAGATCACCTATCCTGCCCTTCCTGATTTCACAGGCAGTGCTTTTGTGCGTAATATAATCTGCGATATTGTCGGCTATGAACAAATCGCTGACTTGGAAGCGGACAAGGAAACAGTTAAGCAAGCTATCTGGCCGGCTATTGAATATTTGCGAGAATTAAATCCTTATCTTTGGAACGCAGGCAAAACTTTCCCGGCTACTTCAGCTCAGGTTCAAAATATGTTTGCTGATGGAGAACTGGTAATGGATATGAGCTATGGGCCGTATTCTGTAGCCAATTTGATATCTAACGGAACTTACCGGGAAACAGCCAGAGCCTTCCTGTTGGAAAAAGGCACTATCGGGAATACCAACTATATCGCTATTGCTCAAAACTCACCTAATAAAGCAGGAGCTCTTGTGGCCGTCAACGAAATTCTGTCCGTTGAGATCCAAGCCTCCAAGTTTAGCGAACTCAAATCCTTGCCTGTTCTGGATAATAATAAATTAAGCACTGCAGAAAAAGAGTTATTTGCCAAAGTAGATATCGGTAAGGGGACAATACCGCAGGACGAGCTTTTAGCTAAGAGAATACCTGAAATCCGGGCCGATCTTATTCCGCTTATCGAGGAAATCTGGCTGGAAGAGGTTGTCGGCAAATGAACAATTCCAAAATAATTCCTTATCTCTTAGTTCTTCCTGTTAGTTTGCTTAGCCTACTATTCATAGTCGGAATCGCTAACGGACTTTTACAAAGTTTTGGGGTAATTCCGGCTCTAGGTCTCTATACCCCTACCCTCAAATATTATCAAGGGGTTTTCAGTCGTCCCGATTTGCTTTCTTCCATCGGCATAAGTCTCTATATCACTCTTCTTTCTTCCCTTGGGGCAGCCGTACTCGGTAGCATTATTTGTCATCAATATCTTTTCCCAAAGCGGACTGTTGCCGCGAGTTCTTTACTCCTTTGGCCTTCTAAGTTCGCCAAACAGTTTTCCTGCTTTGCTTTTCACTGACAACGGGATAGGGATAATCTTAGCTTATCTCTGGAAAGAAGTTCCCTTTGTTGCCTTTTTTGTGATCTCGATCATGGCTAACATTAGCTCCACTCTTGGCGAAGCAGCTCAAAATCTGGGGGCCTCGAAATGGAGAACATTTTTTAATGTTACCCTCCCCCTTTGTTGGCCAGCTATTAAAAATGCCTACCTGATAATCTTTGCTTTTACCCTTGGTGCTTACGAGCTCCCCTTCCTCCTAGGAGCGACTACTCCCAAAGCCCTTCCCGTTCAAGCTTTTATCGAATACACTCACCCGGATTTATTGCACCGACCCTATGCCATGGCCTTAAATGGCATTATGTTTTTTATTTCCTTTATCCTGGTGTTACTATATTACCGTCTTTTACAGCGTGATCTTCGCCAACTAAAGGTGGGACCGAAATGAAAAAACCTAATATTCTTTGGAAAATACCAATATTGTTCTTTATTTTCTCTGTTTTTTTTCCGTTATTAATTATTGCGGTTTGGAGTTTCACCGGTAGATGGCCTTGGCCGTTGCTCCTACCGAAAGATCTAACAGGGCGCGGAATTCAGGAATTATTCGGTGGTTACTCTGGTGCCGTGCAAACCTTAGGATCCAGTATTCTGATTGCCCTGATCGTGGCTTTGTTGGCTGTAGTAATAGGGATGATGACTGCCAGGGCTCTTGTCTTTTACGATTTTCCCGGTAAGGGACTTATTGAATTTAGTACCATTTTGCCGATTATTATTCCGGGAACTGTTTTTGCTATGGGCGTGCATGTCCTGTTTATTAAAATGGGCTTAGCCGATAATGTTTTAGGGGTTATTATTGTCCATCTGATCTCTGCCCTACCCTATTCCATCAAAATAATGACTGATAATACAGCGGCTTTTGGTAACAAGCTGGAAGAGCAAGCCAGGGTCTTAGGGGCTTCACCCCAACAGATTATCAGGGATATTACCCTGCCATCTTTGCTGCCGGGGATTATTTCCTCAGCAAGTATGGCCTATATCCTATCTTTCAGCCAATACTTCCTGACCCTAATCATAGGCGGCGGCAATGTAAAGACCTTTGCCATGATGATGGTTCCCTATCTCCAAAGCGGAGACAGAACTGTGGCTTCCACTTATAGCTTAGTATTTATTTGTTCAACCCTTCTCGTGTTTATTATTTTGGAAAAAGCAGTTAGGAAATTTTACAAAAATGACAACAATTATTTCTTTGCTTAATCTTAAATGGAGGAGTTCTCTTGAATTTAATATGTAAAAACATTAATTTTTCCTACGACCATAAGCAGATACTCCGAGCTATTGACTTAGAAATCCAGGCCGGGCGGCTTGTTTCCTTGCTTGGCCCTTCCGGTTGTGGTAAAAGTACGCTGCTTAAGATTATAGCCGGGCTCCTCACTCCCGATAAGGGGAAAATTCTAATCAATGGTGAACTTGTCAACGAACTGCCACCTAACAAACGGAGCACTGTGATTGTTTTTCAAGATTTACGGTTATTTCCCAATATGAATGTCGAGGAAAATATTGCTTTTCCCCTTAAAATGCAGCGAGTTAATAAGGAAGCAAGACTAAAAAAAGCCAACGAGCTTTTAGAAATGGTTCAGCTGAGTGACTTAGGCAAGCGGAAAATTAACCAGCTGTCCGGTGGGCAGCTCCAAAGAGTAGCTCTCGCTAGGGCCCTGGCTGCCAATCCACAGATTCTGCTGTTGGACGAACCTTTTTCTAGTCTTGATGAGAGCTTAAGGCAAGATATACGCAATTTGGTTTTAGATTTACAGAAACAGCTAGGCATTACAACAATACTCGTAACCCACGATCCCCAAGAAGCCTTGATGATCTCTGATATGATCGCAGTAATGATGAATGGGGCGATTGTTCAATATGATACCACTAGAACACTTTATAATTCTCCTATCAATAAAGCAGTTGCCGACTATTTTGGGAATGCCAACTACCTTGACGGTAGGGTAGTAGACGGGGTCTTTCAAAATAAGATTATAAGCTTTCCTGCAAATAAGGAAGATGGAAAATATAAAGCTATGTTTCGTCCCACAGCAGTCAAGCTTAGCTCCAAACAAGGTAAATATCGGATTACCAAGATTGATTATCTAGGCGAACACTCTAACCTTACTCTAGAAGCCCCAGGCGTGAAACTCTTATTATCGATCGTAACTAATG
>CALBJS010000178.1 GCA_937892995.1 uncultured Peptococcaceae bacterium
GCCGGCTCATAACCGGCTGGTCCCTGGTTCGATCCCAGGTGGGCCCACCATATTTGATATACGTGGTTCGAATAGAAATAATCGAATAGCTTAGATCGAGCATCAAATATTTGATATTAGATATTAAAACATGAACTCTGGCAGCCTGGCCAGGGTTTTATTGCTATATAACCATCGTCGGAGAATTAACTATCAATAATAAAGATGTTCTAAGCTAAAAATAAAGTAAGAATTTATTCTGTGAATAAACAAGGAAAGTGATTCGATGAATGATATGATAACTGGTGTAATAACTGATAGTATTAAACTTGGGGCAAGACTACATACTATTGCTTCTTTAGTGCCGCCTGGTGCGAGCTTAGGGGACATAGGTACCGATCATGCTTACCTGCCGGTATACCTAGCCCAAAAGGGGATTATTTCCAAGGCTATTGGGGTAGATATACATAAGGGTCCTTATGAATCTGCCCGACAGACGGTAAGCAACTTTGGGTTTAGCGATAAAATTGATATTTGTTTGGGAAATGGCTTAGCTCCTCTTGCCAAAGGAGAGGTGGATACCTTGACTATAGCCGGAATGGGTGGTGCCACGATCTTGGATATTCTAGGCAGTAATCCCGCTGTGATGGAAGAAGTCTCTACCCTTATCCTTCAACCACAGGGTGCCGAAGCACGCGTGCGAAAAGAGCTTCTTTCCCAGGGTTGGCAAATAAGAAATGAGTGTTTGGCTGAGGAAGATGGTAGGGTGTATACTGTGATTTCTTTTTCAAAATTTGAAGGGATGAGCGAGAAAGATATCGTAGAGAGAGTTGAGGAGTTAACGACAAATTTTCGAGAAAGGACCCTGAATACAGGGAACACTGAAATTAATATTAACAACTTACGAAAAATTATTTGGCAATTAGGACCTTTAATCCTGAGAAAAAAGGAAAAACTCCTAGAAAATATTCTTAACGATGTTGTAGCTAAACAGCAAAAAGTTATCAAAGAAATGAGTAAAACTGATCGAGAAGATGTCAAGATACGGGCAGATGGTCTGAAACAAGAAATTATTATTATGGAGGGGATACGGAAATGGCTATTTCAGTAGGCCAAGTAGAACAATTTATCGAAAAGGTGGCTCCACGCTCCTGGGCGGAAGACTGGGATAATGCCGGTCTTCTAGTGGGGAGTAGTGCCCAGAGGGTAAATAAGATACTCCTTTCCTTGGATGCGACAATGGAAGTTGTGGACGAAGCCATCCAAGAAAAAGCAGATCTGATAATAGCACATCATCCTTTAATGTTTAAACCTCTTAAGAATTTAAGGATGGATAATCAAGGAGCACTCCTTCCGCTGACTCTTTTCCGCAATGGGATCTCTTTCTATGCCTCCCATACTAACCTTGATCAATCTAGTCTTTCCTCCAGTCAGACCTTTAGCAATCTCTTAGGTTTAGAACAAACAGAGTATCTGGAGATTACTTCGGCGGAGAAACTGATAAAAATTGTAACCTTCGTTCCGGAAAAGGAAGTCGAAGTCGTCCGGCAAGCTCTTGCTAAGGAAGGAGTAGGTTCGGGAATCACAGTTGGTGAACATAGTGATAGTTATGTTGAATGTTTTTATCAGACTCAAGGGGAAGGGATGTTTCGAGCACTCTCCGGGGCGGAGCCAACCATCGGTAACATCGGGGAACTTACCAGGGTATCTGAGATCAGATTAGAAAGTATTGTAGAAGAAAGAGCCTTGGGCCGGGTAGTTAAAGCTCTACACCGAGCACATCCTTATGAAGAGCCTGCTTATGACCTCATCCCCTTGAAGAATACAGGAAAACGAAGAGGGTATGGTATGATAGGCTATTTGCCTGAACCTCAAAGCGTAGGAGAATTGTGGCAGAAATTTTTAGATAAAAGCCACAACGGCGAATGTAGTAATTCAAAGAAGATATTTCCGAATATTATTGATGATTTTTCTTCTGTTAGAGTAGCAGGAGATCGGAAAAGGAAAGTCAAGAAACTTGCCATCTCCAATGGTAGCGGAGGCAGCTTTGTTCAAAAAGCTATCTTTAAAGGAGCAGACCTCTATATTACAGGTGATCTGGACTACCATGGTGTCCTGGATTCTCTGGAGGCGGGGATGGCGGTTATTGAACTAGGCCATTTCCTTAGCGAAATTCCTATGATCCAGTCGCTCTATGATTATCTGCGTAAAGATGAGACGATGAATGAGGTGCAAATCGTGATCAGTTCTAAAAATAAGACTCCATGGGGAAAACGTGGATAAAGTTATCAACATAATCCAAGTGCTATTGTTCAGAGAATGGCTAAAGAAGGGAGAAAAGCTGAAGAACTTATCCACAAGTTATCCACATTTTGTGGATAGTTTCGAAACGAAATAATTAGGAAATCGAAGAGAAAAGGGGATTATAATGGAATAAAATGTCACTTGATTTTATATTTTATAATGTTATGCTGTATTAGCACTCTTATTAGATGAGTAGGATATCAAATTTGGTAAATATTTATTTGACCAAATATCGATAATCTAGTACGATGTTGTGGCGAAGTTAACCGGATGGTCGCGGAGACTAGTACCGAAAGGTCGTCTCTGAGGAAAGTCCGAGCTCCATAGGGCAGGGTGCCGGGTAATTCCCGGTGGGGGTAACCCTAAGGAAAGTGCAACAGAAATATACCGCCCAATACACAGGTATTCCTGAGTATTGGGTAAGGGTGGAAAGGTGAGGTAAGAGCTCACCGGCAGTCAGGTAACTGGCTGGCCCTGCAAACCCCACCTGGAGCAAGACCAAATAGAGGAACAATGGAGTTGCCCGCTCTGTTCCCGGGTTAGGTCGCTTGAGGCTGTCGGTAACGGCAGTCCCAGATAGATGATCATCACCTCGTAAGAGGTACAGAACTCGGCTTATAGGTTGACTTCGCTCTACATATATGAGTTAATATCTCGGAAATACAAGAACCCAGCAGCTACTTTATGTAGCTGTTGGGTTCTTTGAGATAAGTATGGAAATAGGCGGGACTTAATCTTCAATCAAGGTTTTAATGACATCCATCCTGCTTATAATCCCGATCATTTTTTCATTTTCCATAACAGGCAGGCGTTTGACATTTCTATTGATCATTAAGGTTGCGGCCTCTTCGATAGTGGCATCTTTGTTGATGGTTATAACATCTCGGGTCATAATTTCGGAGGCTTGCAAGGCAATTAACTTTTTAAAATCTGAATCGTATTGTTTGACCCCACGATAATAAATCAGTGCTCCTAAAAACCCGATTACATCAGGGATTCTGGGGTTTGTCTCCTTATGCAACAAGTCGCCTTCGCTAATAATCCCGGCTAATTTGCCGGAGGAATCAACAACGGGTACCCCGGAAATTTTATTTTCGAATAAAGTTCTGGCTATTTCCTTGATTTCCGTATCTGGTTGGATTGTTATTACACTTGTTTGCATAATATCCATGACTTTCATAGCAATTCCTCCTTGGTTTCATTTCTTGCCCTTAGGATTGTTTATAGGTTTGTTCTTATGATTACGACTTCTAACCTACATTATATCACAAATGGTTTTTAGGAATTCTGTGGAAGTTAGATCCGCATGAAGAAATAAACGATCATTAAGAGTTCAGCACCTATTTTGACTATTGTGCCCCCTAAGATCCCTACAATAGTGCCAACACCAACTCGGAGTGCCTGATTGAAATCTTTTCTATTCAGAAATTCAGCCCCAACAGCACCGATAAAAGGCCCAATTACAATACCCAATGGTCCGAAGAATATACCAAGTATTGTGCCGATGATAGCACCCCAGGCGGCCTGTTTACTGCCACCGAAACGTTTTGTACCGGCTGCAGAGGCAAGATAATCGACAGAAAAAATTAAAACCAACACTAAGGCCTGTAGAAGAAAAAAGGAGGCATCTAGTGTTGCGAATTTCGTCATGAATCCATAGAGAAGCATGCCGGCGTAGATGAGGATGGCACCTGGTAAAAAGGGCAGAATAGTTCCCGCCAGACCGGCAATAAATAAGATAATGGCCAGAACCAAAGCTAAGGTTGCCATATTGACGCCCTCCTTAGAAAGAGATGCAAGATAGGAACAGAATAACATAAGATATGAAATGTAGGCAACCCATTATTTTATCCGTCCTAAAATCATAGTATTCCAAAGGAACAGAATAAATAACAGGTGTCAAGGGAAGGGTTCCTTGGTCTGATTGCCGGATCTTTGGAACTGTGGACTAAAGTTATCAGATAGGGAGTTGGTTTTGCCTTTGCTTAAGATAGAGTGATCGGAATATCAAGTATTATTTCCTGTTCTTCCTTAGTAAATCCAATTACTTTCGTCGGATGATCCTTCATTTTTTCGGTATATTTTTTGGAAACCTCAAAATCATCACCAAAATGCATAGGAATGAGAATTTTGGGGGTTAGCTCTTGAAGGAAGTAATCTGCTCCTAGGCAATAATTATGTTCCAGCCTTGGGTCTACCGGGAAGAACGCAATATCGATAGGTTCAGGTTTAATCTTGGCTAATTCTTCTTTGAACCATTGTTCGGCCTTTTCGATTCCTTCGGGTGTATCTCTCCACCAGTGCCACCAATTTAAATCTCCGGCATGAAACAGATGGATACCGGACCATTCGATTAGAAAAGAAACGCCAACATCGGTTGACCCGTATGCTTTGATGTTCACGTCTTCAATTTGGATTTCATCAGAGGGGGACATGAAATAGATATTTTCTTTTTTTTCTTTCACCTTGAGATCATCACTTATCCTAATGTCATCACTTAGGATATATTTGCTGGACGGATTATTTCTTTGCCATTCAAAGATGCGGGGGTTAAAGTGATCGGGATGAGCGTGAGAGCAGAAAACAAGAATATTTTTATTTCCCATACTGAGCTTGCCTTGCAGATAATCGAAAATAAATAAGTGTTTTTTTGTTTCCACTCTAAAACCGCTGTGATAGAGATATTGAATTTTAATGGTCTGTGTTTCCATGATTTGTTTTTTCATAGACAGTCTCCCATATAAGTATTTTTTATAAGAACTCTTGTTTAGTAGTTATCTTTTCGGTCTCGTATCTATCCTAGCATTTCTTGGGGATCTAGAGTATATTTTTCATAAAAAGAAATTATTTTCAAAAGATAAAAATTTGGTAGTGGTTTAACTTAGAGTAAAATTATCGTAGGCAAAACAAGTAAAAAAATATGGGAAGAATAA
>CALBJS010000179.1 GCA_937892995.1 uncultured Peptococcaceae bacterium
GCGACCACCGAGATCTACACTCTTTCCCTACACGACGCTCTTCCGATCTGGCTATTCAGCGAAGGGGATACTGCGCTTACCGAAATGACTTCTCCGGCCATGCTCGTCTTTTTTGCTTGCCTGCCAATTGTAGGCTTCCAAATCCCCTGTTCCAACTATTTCCAAGCGGTAGGCAAACCGGTTCAATCTACCATCCTAAGTTTGTCCAGGCAAGTAATATTTTTAATTCCTTTGCTTTTGATCCTACCAAATTTTTGGGGAATTGATGGAGTTTGGAGGGCAGTACCTATTGCTGATGTCCTGTCGGTCTTATTTACAGCTACATTCATTTTCTTTGAAATGAAAAACCTTCCCCTTAAAAGAAGCGATACCAATTAAAAAAATCTCAGCTAAGCGGCAAAATATTAAAAACCAAGGACTAGGAAGTGATTTTTTGACCGAGAACAATATCCACCGGATCGTAATAGAAGATAGAGAAATTATCCTGATCGGGACAGCTCATGTCTCTAAAAAAAGTGCCGAAGAAGTTCAGGAGGTTATCCTCACAGAAAAGCCCGATACGGTCTGTGTAGAATTATGCCAGTCCCGTTATAAGACTATTACCGATAAAGATAAATGGAAAAACACCGATATTTTCAGTATTATCAAACAGGGCAAAGCTGTTCTGCTGCTGATTAATCTCGTCTTATCTTCCTATCAAAAAAGATTGGCTCGTCAATTCGGTATTGAGCCCGGACAAGAAATGCTTCAAGGCATCACCTCCGCCCGGGAGATAGGTGCAACCCTTTGCTTAGCCGATAGGGATATCCAAACTACTTTGATGCGTATCTGGCGGAGAGTTGGCTTTTGGGGGAAAATAAAGTTATTATTTCAGCTTCTTTTTAGCCTGGTCCTCAGTGAAGATATCAGTGAAGAAGAAATGGAAAAAATGAAAACTCAGGATATGTTAACTTCAACCTTGGATGAAATGTCTAACTCCTTTCCCCAATTCAAAACAGTACTAGTCGATGAAAGAGACCAATACCTGGCCCAGAAAATAAAAGAAGCTCCCGGAAATAAAGTGGTAGCCGTCTTAGGTGCTGCCCATATTCCAGGTGTCACCGGAGAATTAAATAAAGAACATGATCTGAAACTCCTCACCAAAGTCCCTCCCGCCTCGAAAACAGGCAAAGTACTCGGCTGGTCTATCCCTATCGTTATCTTACTACTTATTGCTTCCACCTTTTCTGTGGATCGTACTGCAGGCCTGGATCAGATCATCAGTTGGATTCTCTGGAATGGATCCTTGGCTGCTCTAGGCACTTTGCTGGCTCTCGCCCATCCCCTCTCCATCCTGGTAGCTTTTATCGTCTCCCCCATTAGCTCCTTGAATCCACTCCTGGCTGCCGGTTGGTTTGCCGGTCTCATGGAGGCTTATATCCGCAAGCCCAATGTCCAAGACTTCGAAAATATCTCTGAAGACATTCACTCTCTGCAAGGTTTCTGGCGGAATAAAGTAACCCATGTTCTCTTAGTCGTTGTCCTGGCTAATCTGGGCAGCTCTATCGGTGCCCTAGTGGGAGGAGCCGATGTGATCAGGCATTTTATTAATACATTTATCTTGTAAACTACTCTTTATTAATAGACAACAACCGACAATTTTAAAAAGTTCTAAATCCTACTATTTCAATTGTAATAATTATATCGTTATGATATCATTTAGATATTAAATTTACTCTTTTTGAATATATTTTCTTATATCTTCTAAATATCTTTCTAATAATGTTTTGTTAAGCTTCTATTTTTAAAAAAGAAAGGATGAATCTAAGATGACCGAACAAAAAGCTTGGAAAATTAATGGTTTTCTTGCCCTTCTCGTTATTTTAGCCTTACTCGCAGCGGCAATCTATAACTTGATTATTGGAGTTAACGATTCTGAAGTTCTAAACATTATCCTGGGAATTATTCTCCTTGTGGTTAGCTTGGTGCTCATGACCGGAGTCCAGATCGTCCAGCCTAATCAAGCTAAGGTCTTAACCTTTTTCGGTCGCTACCTGGGAAGTATTCGAGAAGCAGGCTTCTGGATGACCGTTCCCTTCATCAGCAGTAAGAAAGTGTCCCTGAAAGTCCGCAACTTTAATAGTGAAAGACTTAAAGTCAATGACGTTAACGGCAACCCCATTGAAATCGCTGCCGTCGTGGTCATCAAGGTCATCGACTCCGCTAAGGCTGTCTTCGATGTAGATAATTACGAACAATTCGTAGAGATTCAAAGTGAGACCGCCCTCCGCCAAGCGGCTACCAAATATCCTTATGATAACTTTGAAGAAGCCGGATGTTCTCTAAGAGGCAATGCCGAAGAAATCGCTCAGGAAATTTCCAATGAACTTCAAGCACGTCTTACCATCGCCGGTGTGGAGGTCATCGAAGCAAGACTCACTCATCTGGCCTATGCCACCGAAATTGCCAGTGCCATGCTCCAACGCCAGCAAGCCAGTGCGATCCTCTCCGCTCGCCAGATCATCGTCGAAGGTGCCGTCGGGATGGCTCAGATGGCCATCGAACAACTGGAAAACAGCGGCACAATCGAGCTTGATGACGAACGCAAAGTAGCCATGATTAACAACCTGCTGGTAGCTATTGTCTCCGACCGCTCAGCCCAGCCTGTCTTAAATACCGGCACCCTTTATTAGCATGAGCTCTAGGAAGTGGTATAGTGACAATTAAGAAGAATTTTCCGTTAAGAATCGACCCTAAACTGTTTGCGATTATCGAAGGCTGGGCCGCTGACGAGTTTCGCAGTATCAATGCCCATATCGAATATCTTCTACGAGAAAGTGCCCGGAAAGCCGGACGCCTGCCTAAAAAAGGTGCTGTTCTGGAACAGCCTCAAGATTCAAATGACAAGGTTATTAAATAGCAATAATAACGAAACTAATAAATTATCCCCATCTAGTGATTAGCAGGAATACATGTTCCGGTTTTTATACCCAAAGTATTCATAATTTCTTGGGCGATAACCGGATAGACGGGGGAAAAAACTTCCCTAGCAATTCGTTCGAACCCCACAACTTTCTCTTTTTCCATACTTACCTCACTATGCTAATACGTTTTTGCACTGTAAATAGTTCCTCATCCGCTAAAGTCATGATTTCCTTACTATGAAGCTTAGGCACCACCGTCATGAAGATGATTTCTTGCCCTTTAGTCCAGATTACTTTTTTCACTTCCGGATCTTCTTGATAGGCAAAACGCGGCGGATTCGCCAGCCGGGCTCTGGTCAATCCCTGTAAACAATCTGCTAAACAGGGCGAACCAATAACCTTAAGTTTTAGTTCCGGATTTTTTAAATACCCTAATCTTTCTTCTATGAATAAACCCATCCGCACCGCGAGCTTTAGATCGGTACACTCCTCCCCATGGTGATTCAAGGCCTGGCCCCAAAGGGCTTGAGTCATGGTCTCTTTTTTTCTGGCTGGAATATAGGGCGAGCACGGAGAAAAAACCGTATCATGTTCAAAATAAGGCTTAATATCCAGGACAGGAGTTCCATCGATCACATCCAATCCCTTCACCTCCAAACAGTCTCCCTCCCTCTTAATTAAAGGTACCAAGGAAAGAGCAATAGGATTGGGTCTGCTCGGAGAGCGCAAGGCAAAAACTCCGAAGCTGGGAACCGTGGGGTTCACTTTGGAAGGAACAGCCGTTAAAACCTCTCGTTCGGCCTGATGCAACCAGGCTAAAACCCAAAGGTGAGAATATTCTTCGATTCGTTTTAAGGCCCTGGCATACTCAGGAAACACCAAGATTTTTGCCATCTCACCCGAGGGAGGCATAATATCCCTATTGGATATAGGGGAGCGAACTACTCCGATTGGTTTTGGTTTTATAGCAACAGGTATTGTGTTTATCATATCCTTACTTCCTTACTTGGGCATTGGCCAATAAAGCCTGGGCATCTTCGTCCGAAAGATCATAATGGTAGAATTTTTTATAGAACTCCTTGGCTTCTTTGATCATGTCGTATTGGTACACCTCAGGATAGAGCAAGTTGCCGAGCCATTTAAAACCAATAATCCGATTAACTGAAGGCGGACGATCAAACCAATTATAAGGTGAAGTAGGTATTTCATATACTTTCTTATCTTTTACTGCCTTCAGTTCCGCCCAGCGAACATCGGAAATAATTTCTTGATAGGCTCCTCCCTGCTCGGTATTCCAGGATATGATAACATCCGGGTTCCAAGCCAATACTTGTTCTAAAGATACCGGCGTAAATCCGCCTTTGCCGCCCTCCGCGACACCACTTGCCACATTAAGTCCACCGACAGCTTCTAAAGTCTCAATATGCATCGACCCTTGAGGTTCGGTCTCCAGTCCTTTGGCTCCTTCCGCATAATAGACTCTAACTTTCTTATCTTCAGGAATCTGAGCAGCTTTTGCTTTTATTTCAGCGATAGTATCCCGACAGTAAGCACCCAATTCTTCAGCTTTTTCTTTTTCTCCTAGTAAATCACCCATTATTTCATAGGCTTTATCCATTTCCGTCAGAGGCAAATTTACCATAACTACAGGAATTCCTAACTGACCTTGAATTTTTTCAGCTAAAGAGATATCGGTATCTCGAATAATTCCCATCGAAATAATTACATCCGGATGAGCTTTCAGGATTTCTTCAATATTACCGGTGCTTTTGGATTGCCAGCCC
>CALBJS010000180.1 GCA_937892995.1 uncultured Peptococcaceae bacterium
TGATGAGTTATTGTATGGTAATTGACTTAAAAAGATGTGTGGGCTGTCATGCATGTTCCACCACTTGTAAAGCGGAAAATGGTACCCCACCTGGAAATACCAGAGCCAAGGTCATGAAAAAAGAAATCGGTAAATATCCTGATGTACGAAGGGTAAGCATTCCCATGCTTTGTATGCACTGTGAGGATGCGGCTTGTGTAACAGTTTGTCCCACCGGGGCAACGGAAAGACGGGAGGATGGTATTGTCTCCCTTGACAAAGAAAAATGTATTGGCTGCCGGGCCTGTATTACAGCTTGTCCCTATGGTGCCCGTTATTTCCGTAATAGTGAATTAGGTTATTTCGGTAAAGAACTCACTCCCTACGAAGAAGTAAAATACCAAAATAAACCTAAGGGTGTGGTAGATAAATGCGATTTTTGTCTGGAAAGTCGCCTTACCCAAGGTTTAGAACCGGCTTGTGTCCAAAGCTGTATCACTAAGGCTCGGATTTTCGGCAAAAAAGAAGAGGTACAAGAACTGATTCTCCAAAGAAAAGGTTATCAGCTTCGCCCTGACTTGGGTACCAATCCGTCAGTTTATTATCTCCCGTAGAAACGACGTAAATTAGCATAATAAATAATTTTATTATTAGGTAATTGTAAAATTCCTTATTCCTCGTAGTTCGCGATTATCTAAAAAATATCAGTAAAGGAGGAAAAAAGTAGATGAATGATCATTATAACCTGTATATAGACTATTCTCCTCAAAAGGAGTGGAGTGGTGCCCCTATGTGGCTGGAGATGTCTTTCGGAGCGATTGGAGGCGGTCTCTTCCTAGTTTCGGCTTTCCTTAATTTTAACCTGGGGATTGTCTTAGGATTTCTCTTGGTGGCCGCCGGGAAAGGGATCTTCCTTTTGGTCGATTTGGGGAAACCTGAGCGGTTTTTGAAAGTATTGGCCAGGCCTTTTAAATCTTGGATTAGCTTTGGTTCCTGGGCATTTATGCTTTTCGGCATTTTGGGGCTAATCTATTGCCTGCCTTTGGTGATAGGTCTCGAAATTGGTGCTGGAATCTTAGGTGTCTTAAAGGCTATTACCATGCTATTAGCTGTGCTACTCATAACCTATGATGGGTTTTTCCTAGCAGCATCGAAAGGAATCGATGCTTGGAATACCAGTCTTTTGCCGATTCTCTATGGTGTTAGTAGCTTGGTAGCCGGTACAGGGATTGCAATGGCCTTGATTGAAGGAGCAAAAGAAAATACTTTGCTTCGAATCAATGCCCTACTCTTGATTACTCTTGTGTTTCTGGTATTCTCATATGTCAATGGATTAAGTAAATCCACTTTAGGTGCTAGAAAATCGGCAGAAATACTGACGCAAGATCTAAAAGGTATTTTTGTTGGCGGCCTGGTTGGTGCCGGGGTTCTTCTTCCCCTGTTGCTGGTCGGCTTAGCTACCCTGGGATTAATCCCAGCTTCCGCTACCCTAGTAATGGTGGTAGCCGTTCTAGAAGTAGTAGGAATCTTTTTCCTTAGGTTTGCTATACTCAAGGCAGGGGTCTATGCCCCGGTAATCTAAGCTAAGTTAGTATTTTGTAAGAATGCCTTGTTTCAGCGGACAAGGCATTCTTACTAAGAAAGATAATATATTTTGATATATAATTGACCGGGGAAAGAATGATTGCTAATCAGGAGGGGAATTATCATTTTGTAAGGAGTAGAATGTTGTATAATAAACCTTTAGAAGTTAGATTAATGACTTTATGCTGAAAAGAGGTTCTTTGCATGAAAGTGACCCAGAAAAGACAAATTATACGAATTAAAGGGGCCGGATGTCAGCTGGTAGAGGATGTTCTACTTAAGGAAATAGTTTATCAATTTATTGTTAATGGCAAAGTCGTTATGAATTTTCATTGTGTGCCCCAGAATTTAGAGCAATTAGCTATCGGTCATGGTCTTTGCCAAGGTTGGTTTACAAACATAAATCAAATCGAAGAATTAAAAATTAATGAGAATAAAAAACAAATTTTTTTATCTTTAAATAAGGCGGCCTTTTCCAATGTATTGCAACCGAGTACTGGGGAAGCTTTTTTTTCTCCTACTCAGATATATGCTTTATGTGAAGAATTCGATAAATATTGTGATCTATTCCGGTTGACGGGAGCCTCGCATAGTTGTGCCTTGGCCGCTAAGGATGGGATACGAATTTTTATGAATGATGTAGCCCGTCATAATTCTTTGGACAAGGTAATTGGCGAAATGGTTTTACAGAGAGTGAATCCCGCTGAGAAAGCTTTCATTTTTAGTGGACGTCTTGCCTTAGATATGATCGAAAAAGTGGTTATATCCGGTGTGAAAATTCTCGTGGCCCCCGGTGCTCCTACATTAGCAGCAGTAGAACTGGCAGAGAAATCTGGCCTTACTCTTCTGGGTTTCGTAAGGAAGGATAACATTAATATTTACACCCATTGGCATAGAATTTATTAAAACTATTGACTCCAATTCTCTCTCCCATCCATACTTTAGTTTCGATTCCTCGGGCAGTGTTGGAGAGGATATCATCATCTATTATTATGGAATCTTTCTTCAGTAAGAGAATTATAGTTGAACCGCCAAATTTAAAATAACCTTTTTCCAGGCCTTTTTGTGCTTTCAGGAAAGGAGTATAAGTCTGGATAATTGACCCCACACAAGTTGCTCCGACTTCGATCATTAGAATATCTCCAAAATTGTTAGAGCTAAATACTGTTAGCTCTCTTTTATTTTCGCAGTAAAGTCTTGGAATTTTCCTTAAAGCTAAAGGGTTGACTGAATAGTAGTGACCATTTAGGCTCTGGGGTTTGGACGGAATTCCGGTGTCCGGAAAGTGAAATCGATGATAATCGGATGGACATAACCTTATAACGATACACGTTCCTCGGTCATAGTCTAAGGCCATGTCCTTATCTTGGAGCAGATCAACCAAGGAATAAGAACTCCCTTTCACTTGGAGGAGCTTATCGGCAGCTATCTTCTCCCAAGCCAACACTCTCCCATCAGCTGGAGAAATCAAAATATTAGGGTTAAAGTTAATTGGTCTGGCTTCAGATTTTAACTCCCTGGCGAAGAAATGATTAAAAGTGTGATAGGAGCTTAGATTTTCAATCTTTGCTTCAGTCATGTCTATCTGAAGATGATCAACAAAATTTTTTATTTTTCTCCGGCTGAAGCCGGTGTCCTGGAGTTTGCCATATAGAGAAGAAAAAAGTTTTCTTTTAATAACAGATTCCAAAAGGAAAAAACCGGATCTAGTCTTGTAGATCCATCTTAAAAGTTTATCGCCGGCGATCGTTTCTTCTTTTTTTTCACCGGTCTTTCTATCTATATAATGGATAGGCATTTAGTTATCCTCCCCAGAGTTAGCATGGATAAAAGAAATAAATAAACTTTCGTAAAGAAAGTATAACATACTTAAGAAGTTTTCTTATGAATCCTTATTTTGAACCTTAAATAAATGATGTGAAATACTTCTGATCATTCTGCAAAAGAAGCCCCTTGGGCTCCTTTGTTAAGAATTATTTTAATAATTGGCAGGAAGAACATCTCACATGGAAGAATATAGTGGAAATATCAGAAAAAGGGGGATTAGAATGCAAGAAAAACAAGAAGAAAAATATGAAGGTACGGATAAAAGTAAAAAAAGCCCGAATTACAGGCGATTTTTGAGCTTGACTATTCTAATAGCTATATTAATACATACCTGTTTAACGGTTCCTTCAGCCCAAGCAATTGTTAAGCAGAGACTAGCTGGGGAGAATAGATATGCAACCGCCGTAAGAATATCCCAGGAAGGGTGGAAAGCGTCTGATTATGTAATTCTGGCTAATGGACAGAATTATGCCGATGCCCTCTGTTCGGGACCACTGGCCCAAAAGTACTTCGCACCTCTGCTCTTGACTGAGTCTCAGGGCATCTCGTCTGAAACTTTAGAAGAGCTTAAGAGGTTGAAAACGAAGCATGTTCTGATAGTCGGTGGCCCGAAAGCGATTGCTGAAACTGCAGAAACCCAACTACAAAGGGTAGGAATACAAAAAACTGAACGGATATATGGTGGAGATAGATATGAAACCTCTGTTAAAATAGCCGAAAAACTCAATGACAATGAGAGCGTGGCCTTAGTATCGGGGTTAAGCCCCTGGGATGCCCTAACCTTTAGCCCCGTTGCTACCCGAAAAGGAACTCCTATCTTACTTGTTCCCAAAGATAGTTTACCGGCGGTAGTAGAAGAATATCTCGTAGAAAAGATAATAACCAAGACCTATCTTATTGGTGGCGAGGAAGTGATTGGCCCTAATATTCAAAAGAGGCTTTCCGACTCGCTTCGTCTTGGTGGCCAGAATCGATATGAAACCAATATTTTAATCCTTAAGGAATTTGAGGGTTATTTTAAGTTTGATACGATTTATGTTGTAACTGGGGGAAATGATAATGATGGGTTCGCTGACGCCTTATGTACTGCAGTCCTGGCGAGCATGACCGAATCACCGCTTATTTTGTCTGGGGGGAATTACCTAAAAACCCAAGGTATTGCAAAGGACACCTTGGACTATCTTAAGGACAAAATTATCCACAGCAGTGAAATTATTGTTGTGGGCGGAGAAGAGGCTGTTTCAGCCGAAACCCTTATTGAGCTTAATAAGGGTTTCGGCTGAAACAGCCTCTTC
>CALBJS010000181.1 GCA_937892995.1 uncultured Peptococcaceae bacterium
GGAACACGCAGCCCAGGATAACTTCATCAACAGCCTCTGCTGGAACACCGGAACCCTTGCCCTCTGCTTTCTTTGCCACTGCCATTAAATCACATCCTTATCGGTATATATACCGGAACCCTGACTATTTCGTCTCCTTATGAACAGTATGAGTTTTGCAGGTTTTACAATATTTTTTAATTTCTATACGATTAGGATCATTCTTTTTATTTTTATTGGTCTGATAATTTCTGTTCTTGCATTCTGTACAAGCCAATGTGATTGCAGCACGCATTCCGAACACCTCCCCAGCAATGGCATTTACCCTCATCATTTTACAAGTCGCACAGAATAATTTAACACAATATTAAACTCTTTGTCAAGGAAGATTACTTTAAAACCGCTTGTTTCCATTCTGTAGAAAAACTTAACATTTATTCAACATCTTTATTGCCTGGAATAAAAGTTTCCATCAGATATATCAGATATGTCAGATATATCAGAATGAAAATTAACAATCATATCCCTTTACAAGTTCAAACTCATCTTGTATTTCTTGCGACGGTTCTTTAGATAATAAGGAAACTATCATAATAACAATGCAGGAGGTTACAAATGCCGGGAACAATTCATAAATTCCGAAAACCCCTCCGAGAGGTTTAAGAAGTAGCTTCCAAATGAAGACCATTCCTCCTCCGGCTAGCATACCCGCAATTGCACCAGATCTTGTGACCCTCTTCCAAAATAACGAAAATAACATAATAGGTCCAAATGTTGCCCCAAAACCCGCCCAAGCAAACGAAACGACGGTGAAAATAACACTATTCTCATCTAAAGCAATGATCATGGCAATGATCGCTATTACAATTAAAGTAATTCTAGATACGTACAAGATAGCCCTATCGGAAGCTTCCTTTCTCATAATACCCTGATAAATGTTTTTAGAAAAAGCAGACGCTGCAATAAGTAAATAGGAATCCGATGAACTAATGGTTGCTGCCAGTATACCTGCCATAACAACTCCCGCTAATAAAGGAACGAAGAAATTAGTAGACATTAGAATAAATATTTTTTCAGATGCACTTTGGGTAAGCAGAGCATCGGGATATAGTACTCTACCTATCATGCCTATAGCTACAGCAGCAGTCAGGGAAATAGCAACCCAAATAACTGCGATTCTCCTAGATAATTTTAACTCGCTTGGTTTTCTAATAGCCATGAATTTCAATAAAACCTGGGGCATACCAAAATAACCCAGCCCCCAGGAAAGTGTCGAAATTATGGTTAATAACCCATACTTGCCCGCCTCACCAAATAAAGGCTTACCGTTCTCCCCTATTTGTTGTACTCCATCGATAAGTGTAGGCTGGGCAATTCCGAAGAAATCAAAAAATCCCGGTATTGCTTTCGCATTTTCGATAATGGCAGAAATACCGCCGGCAGCAAAAATACCGGCTATCAACACCGCCGTCAAGGCGAAAATCATAATAATACCCTGCATAAAATCCGAGGCACTTTCGGCTAAAAAACCGCCTATAAATGTATAGAAAATTACAAACAAAGCCCCTGCGATCATCATATATACATATTTAATACCAAACAGCGTATTAAAAAGCTTGCCTACTGTAACAAAACAACTCGCCGCGTAAACACTAAAAAATACCAGAATAAAAAGTGCTGCGATGGTCATTAAAACCTTTTTTTCTTCTTTGAATCTATTGCTGAAAAAATCAGGAATCGTTATGGCATCTCCAGCAAGGTGTGAGTATTTGCGAAGCCTTTGAGCTACAAATAACCAGTTTAAATAAGTACCTATACCAAGTCCTATTGCAGTCCAGGCAGCATCACTAAATCCATAGAAATAGGCAACTCCCGGAAGTCCCATTAAAAGCCAGCCGCTCATATCAGAAGCCTCAGCACCCATTGCCGTAACCCAAGGGTTTAGTGACCTGCCCCCGATAAGATAATTATCACTGCTTTCACTAGCCCGCTTAGCGTAATAAAGACCGATACCAATAACCACAGCCATATACAAAGCCATGGAAATGAAAATCTGAACATTCCCTCCGTCCACGTACATCTCTCCTAAACTTATTTATATAATACAAATAATTATGCCATATTATATTTTTAAAAGCTATACTGGAAAATTTTATCTTGTTAACTGTTAAAGGGCTCCCCCAAAGCAACCATTTGCTTTAGGGAGCCCTCTAGGTTTAAATAATTATCAGTAGGTCTTATTGTTTTAGATATTAGTACAGTCCCTTCTGTATCAAACCCTCATATGTTACTTCGTTCTTCAAGAGATTCTTATTCTTTAGCCAAGTGAGAACCTTATTTACTTCCTTCTCGGCAGGCAGCTGAGGTTTAGAATAATGCTGGACCTGGTACGTGTCGGCAATTTTAGGAGGAATATTAACATTTTTTAGCAATAGCTCTCTATATTCCTCAGGTGCAGAATTAATATCCTCTACGGCTTGGGTATAAGCCTTATAAAAACGGACCATACTTTCCTTCTTAGTATCTAAGGTTTTATTAGTCATAATCAATACTGCTTGAGTAAGGTTTTCGCCTTGGGTATCTTCGGCAATTACTTTTGCCCCTTCGGCTACAACATAAGAAACATGCGGATCGGGAACGGTAATGGCATCGATCTGATTACTAAGCAACATCTCAATTCGTACCGGAATTTTAGGAGTGACGATCTTTTCCACATCAGAAGGCTTCAGACCCGCTTCTTCGAGAAGGCCATCGGTCACATATTCAATAATGGAGTTAGTGGAAATTCCAATGCTTTTCCCCTTTAAGTCACTTGGAGAGAAAATATTACTCTGCGGTGAGGCCACGATAGCAAAACGCCCTTCGGCAGGTGTAGCCCCTAAGGTTAAGGAAGTGATCCGCAGGTCTTCGCCCGAACTACGAAGCAAAGCCGCAATCAGCATATCGGTCACCATACCGTCCAACTCACCGGATTGGAAGGCACTCTGGCTTTCAACAGGACTTTGGAAAGGAATCAATTGGACGTCCAAGTTTTCAGCGGCAAAATAGCCATTTTGTAAAGCTACCAAGATTGGCAGATTATCTTCAATCGGTAAAGAGCCAATTCTTAATTGGTTACTCCCCTTGGCTTTTGCATCGCCGGCATTGTTGGGAGTACATCCAACCGCAAAGATAAACATAAGCATCAGACCCGAAATCAGAATCGGCACTAAATAATTCATTCCTGATTTTTTTGTACGCATTTTCTCACCCATGTTCTTATTCCTCCATTAATTCGTAAGAAATGAATTGCGGTTCATTTCTTTGATCTTAACTTCTTGCCCTTAAAAAGTCAATAGCGTAAAATACAAAGTAGTGAAAAAAACGCAGAAAATAAATATGAGGATAATGCCATGAAAATTCATTACGATTCAAATCGGAACAACCAACGTTCACCAAGCCTAAATCTAATTAAAATCTGGCTTCTAGCGATCCGGCCCAAGACACTTCCAGCCGCTACTGGTCCCGTAATAGTAGGGATTGGGTTGGCCATCAGGGATAGTGTCTTTAACTTCGGCCCGGCCTTGGGAGCTTTGCTGGTAGCTCTGCTCTTACAAATTGGTTCCAATCTTGCCAATGACGTCTATGATTACCAGAAAGGTACCGATACCCAGGAGCGGATGGGACCACTAAGAGTGACCCAAGCAGGTTTATTATCCCCCCGTCAGGTCATCCAAGGAATGTGGGTAGTATTTGGTCTTGCCGCTCTGCTTGGACTCTATTTAGTCTCTATCGGAGGCTGGCCTATTCTGGTTATTGGACTTCTGGCCATCCTCTCGGCCATAGCTTATACGGCAGGGCCCTATCCTTTAGGATATCATGGGCTTGCAGATTTATTCGTCTTTATCTTCTTCGGTCCGATTGCGGTCTGCGGAACCTATTATCTTCAAGCAGGAAGTGTGAGTCCCTTAGCTTGGTGGTCTTCTCTGCCCCCGGGATTTCTTGTAACTGCTATTCTGGTAGTGAATAACTTAAGGGATATCGAAACCGACCGCAAAGCAGGTAAAAAATCTTTGGCGGTACGCTTCGGTGTTCGATTCACCCAATCCCAATATATCCTTTTTCTCGGGCTTGCTTACCTCGTACCCCTGATAATGCGTTTTAGCGAAGCGTCACCATCTACCGTTTTATTATCCTGGCTCTCTCTCCCCCTAGTTATCCCTGTTTTAAAGGATGTTCTCACTAAGAAAGGACCTCCGTTAAATGCCACCCTGGCAGGAACAGCTCGTTTGGGACTAATCTATAGTTTCTTATTCTCCATCGGCTTAATCCTGGATAGATTACTTTAATCGCTCTAATCTTCTGCCCACCGACTTAGTAACCAGCTTAAGGATTAACCCAAGAACACAGAACCTTCTCACCAAAATCTAATAACAAATAGAGAATAAATCCCATGAGCCCCATCGCGATAATACCGGCAAACATCTGATCATAAGCCAAGCTACTCCAAGAATCCATAATGAAAAACCCTATCCCTTCTCGGGTAGCATAAGTCTCCACCAGAAATAAGACAGCCATAGCTGTGCCTAACCCCAGCCTTAAGGAAGTTAAGATAGCCGGGAGACATGCAGGAAAATAGATATGTTGATAAAGCTCTCTTTCCGTTGCCCGGAGGGAGCGGATAGACAGAATATATTCTTTGGGAAGATTTTTGGCTGCATCTCGAGTTGTTACTAAGATCTGATAGAAAACAATCAAGGTAATTAATACAATCTTAGATGTGTTTCCTATCCCTAAGAGAATCAGGATAATCGGAAGAAATACTACCTTAGGCACAGGGTAAGTAAGATAGATAAATGGGGCCGATAATCGATCAGCCTTTTTACTTTTTCCTAAAAATAAACCTAAAGGTACACCTAGAATTGTCGCAACAACTAGACTAAACATGATTCTGTAAAAACTCACTCCTAAATGGCCGGCAAGGTCA
The DNA here is from genome assembly GCA_937892995.1 of uncultured Peptococcaceae bacterium. GTDB lineage: Bacteria > Bacillota > Desulfitobacteriia > Desulfitobacteriales > Syntrophobotulaceae > CALBJS01. The sequence goes on from CALBJS010000181.1 coordinate 4,946, forward strand.
CTTCGGAAAATTTTCAGAAAACTTCTTACTGCCTGTTCAGGCGGAGGAAAGGCGGGAGTGTCCAGCAGGATGGAGAATATTTGCCAACTAACTAGCAAAAAACCTATCGTAGCTAATATATGCAGTATTTTAGAGGCAAGCGGGAGAAAGCGCATCTTTTTCCCCCCTTCTAAAATAGGATCGAAGAATACTGCACATTTCTAAGAATTCCATTTTTCCCCGGGCTGTATGGTCACCTGCTAAGGGATTTTCAAACTCTTGGATAATGGTGCCCGGGCAAGCCGACATAATAAAGATCTTCTGCCCCAGGAACACAGCTTCTTCAATATTATGAGTAATAATAAGAATAGTCAGATGAGTCTCTTTCCAAAGTTCCAGAAGGAGATCTTGCATCTCTTCCCTGGTAAGAGCATCAAGAGAAGAAAAAGGCTCATCCATAAGCAATAACTTCGGTTCTAAGATAAGAGACCTTGCAATAGCGACTCTCTGACGTTGTCCGCCACTTAACTGAGTCGGGAATCTCTTCCTCAAAGAGAGTAGTCCAAGCTTTTTAAGAATATCTTCTGTCCTGCTTGCTATTTTATTTTTAGGAATTCCCCTGATTTGCAGCCCTAACTTTACATTATCCCAGACCGTCTTCCATGGTAGCAAGCCGTATTCTTGAAGGATCAGAGCTGTATCCCTAGATTCTCTCGGAGTCTTGCCATTGAGTAATACCCTGCCCTCGTAGTTAGGATTCAGATTAGCTAAAATGCTAAGCAAGGTGCTTTTTCCACATCCCGAGGGGCCGATAATAACCCCTGTACTAGCTTGCGGCAAAGATAGGTTAACATTTTCCAGGGCGGCAATGGTCTGATTGTTTTGTAGGTAATCAACTTGGAGAGATCGGATGTAAATATAATCCATCATTTTCCCTACTCTACCTTATTATTTTTGTTTATTTGTTAATTCTACCTTTTACCTAATCCTCTCAAATTATAATCTATTAAAGTACGATATGCTTGTTCCAGATCGGATGGTTCCTCATGATCAATCCAAGAGAGTACGACTTGGCGGAAAGTTCCTACAAAGGCCGTTGCACTAACTTGGGTATCCTGTAAAGGAATTAACTGCTGTTTCTGGAGCTCATCGAGATCTTCCTTTACAAATCGAATTAAATCATTTTCTATATCTGTAAATTTGGTATTGATGGGAGAGTTTATCTCCGGATAGTATTTTAAGAGGATTTTTGCGAAACGTTTTTCTTTCATGAAGGTTTGAATACATACTTCCATAGAGGCTTGAAGCTTATCAAAAACATCGATGTGCCGACTTCTTTCTTTTTTGATAATACTCAGTAGCTCAGTGTACATTTCTTTCACGACAGTATCCATCAACGCTTCCTTATCAGCAAAATATAAATACAGGGTACCGGTCGCGATTCCGGCTTTCTGAGCAATAGCTTTGATCGAAGTATTTCCCGGATTATTATCACTAAAGATTTCAATGGCCGCCCGAATAATCTTCCTTCTCCGGGCTTGTTGCTTAGCTATTGTTTTTTCAGTTTTACTATAGACCATAAACCCTCCTCGTAGACGATAATACTCCTTCCTATAAAAACAAAAACCCATAAAGTGAATTGGTATTCAGTTTATGGATTGAATTTTACTCTTTTTTTTTTTATAGTCAAGCTTTTCACCCTATTGTTGTCAACCAAGTACCCAGCACCCAGTAATCTCCCTGATATATAGACGATGATTTTTTCACCGGATCCCGTATCATCTACAAACCCCATACATGCTGCATAAGCAATCACCTGTGCTCGATTCTCCAGATGCAGTATTTCGATAATTCTCTCCATATGATATTTTACTGTCCACTTGGTCACGATTTGGTGTCCGTCAAAGTGGCATGAGTCAGGTTCTTCTTCTTGAGAAAAAGCGGACTGTCGCACCACGATTTCGAAAAATTGTTTTGCGACAGCCCTATTATTCCTTTTTTACCCGTTAAGGCTTGTACTTATTGCTTCTTGTCTTCTCCTTGCTTCTTGTCTTCCGCCTTTAATTCAGCTTTGCATCCCACACAATGGGTAGCCTTTGGTGGATTTATTTTACCGCATTGAGGACATTTCTTCGGTTTGCCTGCGTAAGGCGGCCTAAAACACATCTTTCTAAATCTCTCCTTTCAATTCTCTTCTTAATAGTTATCATACCGCCACTTGAATAGCTAGGATTATGTTTAACCTATATCGCTGCGTATTTCCGAAAGCTGAGTGCTCGTACTGACGTGTTTCATTTTTCAGCCAGCTTCTATCAATTTCTCTTTTTTCCACTGCCGGCACATTTTCTTTCACGATAAAGTTAGGCTTCGTTATGATTGGTTCAGACATACTTTCAAGTTGGCACAAGCTGACATTTTTTGCTTTGATTTCTTGAAGCGTTCCAAAAATGAAGGCCCGCAAAGGGCAGGAGGCCACACAGATAGGAATTCCCCCCTTTTCCAGGCGGTCGACATCTTTTTTCACTTCTTTGATCCCTATTCTTGGTTGTAAGCTTCGTTGTCTTTGGTTTTTATCATCAAGCAGCAGACTGCGCCAATCAGGGTGACAATGGCCGACGGTATTGCCGCTGAAGTCCATACATTCCCAGAGTTTTCCACGATAGTCCCAACATATAAAGGCCCGACAGCAACCCCCATGTTCTGACCAAAGGAAGTAATGGCAACACAGATGCCGATGTAGGCCGGATTGGCAATGGTCCCGGCTCCGATCGTAAACAGGGAGCTCGGTATGAAGGCAGTAAAGAATCCGCCCGCCAACATAAAGGCAATGGCCATTCCTATCGAGCTGCTGTTAAAAGCACCGTATAAGACAATGGTTAGACCTGCCAAGCCAAAAGCGGGGAGGAACCTCCGGTTCTTCACCTTGCCTAAAAGGTAGCCGCAAAGAATCGAGCTGGGGATCAAAACGACCATCATCAAACTCACAACCCCGTTAGCTGTGGCTAAGGGTGCCCCCAGAGTATCCACCATGAGCGTCGGCATATAGGTCGTCAGACCATAGAAGCCGATATCAAAGCAGTTAAAAGCAATGAACACCAACCAGAGGGGAGCGGCCTTCAGCACTACACTGAGTTTGATTTTTTCCTTAATCTGCTGGCCGGCGATATTTTCGCTGTTCTGCCGGGCGGCGAAGCTTTCGCTATAGGGTCGGTTATTAGGAATCAGAAAAAGTGCCACCAACAAGACCAGCGAACCGAGAATTATTCCCAATCCCCAAATTCCATGCCAGCCAAAGCGGCTTTCCAGAGGGGCGGCTATATTCAGCATGGTCAGACAAGCTACTGGATAACTGCCTAACATAACGGCATTAGGAAGTCCGCGTTTATCCGGTGTGAAGCTACAACTACGGCAATAAACCCTGTTCCGAGGCCGTCCAGAACACGCCCCACTAGCAGGACATGGTAGTTTTCACTAAAGGTACCAATGAAAGCACCTATAGCCGTACTGCTTATGGCTGTGGCCATAGAGAGCTTAGGCCTTAATTTCATCAAGAAATAGGCGGCCGGAACGGAAATCAGCATTGAGGCAATGCCGTAAGCCGACATCAGCCACCCCCCTTGAACGAGATTCAGTCCAAGTTGATCCGTTAAGACCGGTAGGAGGGGGGGAACTCTTTGTTCACTGGTGGAGTTTACCATAAAGCATAAAACTGCAACTATGGTTATAGTCCAAGCTTTCTTTCCATTCATATTTTTCCTTCTTTCATTTTTTGAATTCCGCCTTTAATCCGGTATTGCACCCCGCACTATTAGCGGCCCTATGCGTATAGAGATTTACCTCATTAAGAGCATTTCTTCGATTTGCCTGCTTAGACCGGCTAAAATTCAATTATCGTCTCGGTAAGAGAGCTTCAGGAACATCTTAATAATCAGGCGTAATGTTTAACCGGCATTATTGCGTGTTTCCGAAAGCAGAGCACGTGTACTGTCATGTTTCATCTTTAGCTCACTTCTGGGAATTTGTTTCTTATCCACTTCCATTACATCCTCAATCTGCTCAAATACGGTTCCCAAGTCCCCTCTTTGCTGCATTAATTTAAGGGCTTTTTCTTTGTCATAAGGAATCAGCTGTTTTTTCGGTGCGGCTTCCTTAACGATGAAATTAGGCTTTGTTATTTCAGGATCAGGCATTCCTTCGAGCTGCCGGAGAGTGCCGTACTTGTTTTCCATTTCCTCTAACGTTCCAAAATCGAAGGCCCGCAAAGGGCAAGAGGCCACACAGATAGGGATTTCCCCCTTTTCCAGGCGGTCGAAGCACATTGTACATTTGCTCATTTTGGCCCCTGGGGCGTCATCGGCGAATTTAGGGGCACCATAAGGACAGGCCTTGAGGCATTGGCGGCATCCTTGACATTTTTCGTCATCGACTAAAACCGCACCGTATTTTTCTTCTTTGAAAATGGCTTTATTGGGACAGGCCTGGATACAAACCGGGTTTTGGCAATGGCCGCAGGGAAAGGCCAGACTATGCACCCTTAGGTCAGGATAGCTACCATCTTCCCATTCATAAACCGTCATCCATTTCTCAGGCCCGGGTTCAATGTCATTCCATTCTTTGCAGGCGACACTGCAGGCATGGCAGGAATAGCAGCGGCTTTGATCAAAGAAAAAAGCATACTTTGTCATCATCTTCCACCTCCGAATTTCCCGAATTTCTTGATTTCCACCAGACCATGCTTAATGTTAATCCCCACAGCATGGGGCAGATGCACATCCGGGATTAAGAAATTGGTGTTGCCTCCCGTGTCAATACCATGCGGCATAGTCTCGGTTTTGACGTCGCTGGGTTTATACCAGGCACCATGATAAATGGCCACCGTACCCGGCATCATTTTGGAAGTGATATAGACCGGCATGACCAGTTCGCCCAATTCGTTGTAAATCCATACCAGGTCGTCGGACTCTATCTTTCTGGTCTTAGCGTCGGCCGGGTTCATCCAGACAGCATGTTCGTAGCATTCGCGTAGCAAGGGGTTATTGGCGTTGCAGGATTGCTGTCTAAACATGGAAATCGCCGTGATCATAGACAGCGGATATTCTTTAGTTTTCGGATGATAAAAGCTGTCACTGGATGGTTCGTCCATATAGCTGGGTTCCCAACGCGGTATGGGATCCATGCGACCGCCAAATTCCGTGTTGCGGCAATCAGTGGTTTCCAAGAGTTTGGAAGAGAATTCGATTTTACCTGACGGCGTATATGCAAACGGATTCTCGCCAATTTCGACCTTACCTTTAAAGGCGTATGCCGGTTCATCAATCGGGACACGAACAACGGGTTCTTTCAAGAATTCTTCCCAGGGCAGCGGATTGATTCCCAGCATAGCTAACCAACCGTCTTCATCTTTGGCCCACTTTTCATAGCCTTTCCGATAGAGGTCGTCCACGGCTTCATCCCATTTATCCCAGGAAACGTCCTTCAGCAAGGGGTTATATTTATCTCCAATTCCCAACCTGTTGGCAAGCTGGGTATAAACCCATGCTATCGGGCGAACCTCACCGGGAGGATTGACGACTTTCTGACAATAGACGAAATAGTTGTGCATACCCCCGGGACTTTGCATGAAGCGGTTCGAGCCCAAAAGAAAGTCATCAGTCGATTCAAACATGTAAACTGGTGCCGGAAGTACAATATCCATCGCCTCCACTGTCGGCTGATTGTGGTGCCACAGAAATCCCCAGGAGAAGTGCAGCTTGGTCATCGCCTTGATGCGTTTATTGGTATCGTGCAAATTATTCATAAAGTTGTTTACGGAAATCACCATCTGAATATTGGGAAGCGGGCTGTCCGGTGGGGAACCGATGGCCCGTCGGTATTCGGTTTCCGTGATTTTGCCATGGTCGTAGTCCTCACGTAAAATAATGGCCTCATCCATTTTATTAAAATTAAGACAAACCGGAGATACATATTCCTCTGGGGCCTTTTGATAATCGGGTTCCGGAGTAGGTATCCTGGTAGGAGTCCAGAGACAAAGGCCCCCTTCACAGCCTCCGGGTATCGTTGTATTGCCAGTCATCGCTTGTAGAAGTATGGCTGCTGAAGCGGAATATTCCCCCAAATGCCTCTTGGAGGGGCCATACTGATACTGAAGATGAACCGGTTTGCTTCTGGCATAGAGCCGGGCAAATTCCCGGATGGTCTCCGCAGGGACTGTACAAATCGTCTCGGCCCACTCCGGTGATTTTGCTTGCTGGTCTTCTCCGCCCATGACGTAATTGCGGAACTTGGTAAAGCCTTCAGGCTCCACATGCTGTGCTACGTAATCGTGATCATACAGATCTTCTTCATACAAAACATGAGCAACGGCTAACATCATGGCCAAGTCGGTCCCGGGCCTGATTGGGATCCATTGGTCGGCCAGCACTTGGGCACTAATCGTATAACGCGGATCAATGAGAATAATGGGGATCCCTTTTTCCCTGGCCAGCTTCATATAATAAGAAGACGGTCCGTACCAGCTGACCAGGGGATCCATGCCCCAAAGAACGATAAGGTTGGAATTAAGCAGATCAGGTGCTTCGTAACCGGTAGTGCCAATATCACGTCCTTCGCCGAACATTGCCCCGATATCATAACCCAAGTGATGATATTCTGCGGCCGTCTGGGCCGGGCAGGAATCGTCTCCCCATGCAGCAACACCGGCTTTCAGATAAGGAGCCAAAGAGAAAAAGTTTCTTTTCCAGAATGTATCTTTGTGAAAAATACTGTAAGGGCCGTAAAGGTCGATGACTTCTCGGATCTTGGCCGCAATGGTATCTAGGGCTTCATCCCAGGAAATTCTCTCCAGATGACCACCGCCATAGCCTTTGGGGCCCACCCTTTTCATGGGATAAATAATTCTGGTGGGAGCTTCAATCTCTTTTCTCCAGGAATGGCTCATTACGCAGGGCCGGGTTTGCATCATC
>CALBJS010000182.1 GCA_937892995.1 uncultured Peptococcaceae bacterium
GAGCCTCCATGTCAATTTTTTCAGTGGGAGGCAACTTAGGTGTAGGAATTGGCCCCATGTTGGCTACTTTCTTACTGGGTTTTTCAGGCCTGGCCTCGATTTACGGGGTTATCATTCCCGGTTTTTTAGCTTCTTTGGTTTTTTTGTACTTATTGCCCAAGTTTAACAGAATCGTCAAAAATCATTTAACGAAAGAAGTAAAAGAGGAAGAGCATGCCGATGTAAATGATAGCGGGAAAATGAAAACAAGGAAGGCTTATCTAATCTTTTTGCTGCTATATGTAGCAGTAAGATCGTGGATTCATTCCGGATTAGTGTATTTCATCCCCTTTTACTTTCCCGCTATGAAAGAGATTGCAGAGCCGGAATACTTGATTAGTATTTTCCTGATTGCAGGAGTGTTAGGGACTCTGATAGGAGGACCCTTTGCGGACCGTTTCGGAGGACGCAACGGTCTGTTGGCTTCTATGGTCATCTCTCTTTTTGCCGTCTATCCATTTATCCATTTCAGCGGTCACTGGATTCCCATCTTTGCTTTTATATCCGGCACTGCACTAATATCCACCTTTTCCATAACCGTTGTTTTTGGTCAAGGACTTTTACCCAACAGTATCGGCCTTGCTTCAGGGTTGGTGCTGGGTTTCGCGGTAGGTATGGGTTCCATCGGTGTTACCGTACTGGGTGTGATTGCGGATCACACGGGTCTGCCCTTTGTAATGAACATTCTTTGCTTACTGCCCTTAGCGGGGATGGCTCTAGCTTTCTTTTTGCCCGATGATAAGACAGGGCTTAAAAATACAGGTAAAATTAAAAAAATGTGATAGCACAATTTGCGTTGCTACTCTGCAAACACTTGACTTACTGTCAGAATTTTAATAAGATAAACTTAAATATTATATATTGTTAAAGAAGGAAGAATTTATGATTTCTAAGAAGGAACGTTTAAGCGAAGTAGCTTACGAACACATTAAAGCAATGATACTAGACTTGGAGTTCAAGCCGGGGGAACACATTGCTGAAGAGAAGATATCTGAGTTGCTTAATTGTAGTCGCACTCCCATAAGAGAGGCCTTACATCGACTATCCAACGATAATCTTGTCCAGCTTACTCCCCAGAAAAGTGCCCGTGTATCTATTTTTAGTAATAAAGATATACAAGAAATTGGTATTGTCCGGCTTTCACAGGATATGTTGTCTGCTCGGCTTGCCATTCACTATGGAAGCTTGGCAGGATATTTAAGCTTGAATCCGATTATTGAAAAATGCGAAGCTGCTCATAAGAGTAATAATCTTCGAGACAGAGTTAAATCTGATATGGAATTCCATATGCACATTACGAAGATAGGAGGAAATGAACACCTGATTAAACATCAGGAGAATCTTTTTCATCAGGTTTACCTGATTCAGTATCAGCTTGCCGAGCAAATAGGCTTTGAAAATACAGAAACACAGATTTTTCAACATAGAGATATGCTGAAAGCCCTGATGGATCATGATATCGCTAAGGCCTGCAACTTCATCAGTAGTCATTTAAGAGATTTTTATATGTTGGACCCTTCATTTATCTCACAGTTTGAAACCTAAGATGATCAGATTGAGAATCTATAGAAATATGAAGCGTTAGCGATTGACTTCTTTGGGTCGGC
>CALBJS010000183.1 GCA_937892995.1 uncultured Peptococcaceae bacterium
AAGGCTGTAGAAAAGGCCCATCTGACTCCGATCATTCATCCGAAGGTTGTCCATGCTACTCATGGCTGGTGGTACCCAGAGCAGGATATTGAAGAGCCTAATCTCGGCGGTGTATGGAAATCCAACATTAATAATTTGGTACCCCATAAACACATTGGGAAACTCGGCTTCGGTGCTCCATTAAAGCAAATGATTTGTAAAGTATATAAAGTAGACGGATTAGATTATATAAAGTAGACGGATTAGGCTAAAAGGATTAGGACTTTGAGTACGAATACTGCAACTAAGAAAAATGACTGGAGGGAAAAAATATGTCGCAGAACGGTTTGTTAATAGATTATAAATATTGTTCAGGCTGTCACAGTTGCGAAGTTGCCTGTAAAAATGAGCTTAAGCTTCCTCATGGCAAGTGGGGTATTAAGCTTACTGAAGTAGGTCCTTGGCAAGTATCAGGTGATAAATGGGAGTGGGATTATGTTCCCGTTCCAACTCAACTCTGTAACTTATGTGAAGAAAGGGTGGCTGAGGGTAAAAAGCCATCCTGTGTTCATCACTGTTTAGGTCAGGCCATGGATTATGGTCCGGTAGAAGAATTAGCTAGAAAGATGGCTACTATGGGTAAAAAAGTAGTTATGTTTGTTCCCTAAGCAAATAAATATTATATGCTTGGATTGAGCTAATGTGCCATGACGGGGCCCCTCTATCTTGAGGGGCACTCAATCTCCAATGTTAGAAAGGATAAGGGAGGTATAACCATCATGACTAAACAAGAGTTTTTAAATCTTAATGATGAGGAGAAATTTAAATTCTTGAATTCAGAAGCAGAAGCGGGAAAAGGGCTTGTCCAAATATTAGAGGAGTTATCCCTAACAAAAGAGGAATTAGGAAGAATTGGTTTTTATCGGGTAGGGAATAAATTTATGGGTAAGCCAATGAAAGGCTATGGAACTACTAAAAGAAGTGGCAATGAAAAAACAGAATAGTAAGATAGCACATTAATGCCTGTGACGTACATTATGAAATAAGAAAAGAATAAAGATTAAACCAGTGTTGGTGGCTCCCACCGCTGGAATCAGCTGATTTATTTCTATAGGGAGCCACTAACTTAATTTTTTAGTTTGCAAGTTTATGGCATTGCTTTTGGACTTGAATCTTCTTTACGAACGGGACTATCTTTAAGCATAAGCCTAGGTATGTAACATAATTTTCGAAAAACGCTGCTCCTTTGTCTTATTTCATTTATGTTTAATACAGACAAAGACAGAGTAGATCACAGCTATTTAAGGAATAAAGGAGGTATAAATAATGTGTTTTCGACCGACATCTGCAGCCAAACCAATTGAATGCCCCAATTGCAAGAAGAAAATTCCCGTAGTAGGTGGAGTTAAACAAAAGAAATGTCCTCACTGCGGAACAGAACTGACTAATGAAAAAGCATAAAAAAACAATCTTTATCAAATTCATTCCTGAAAAACTAAAGCATGCTGATACTGCATGCAATAACCAATCTATTGGTTATAGAAGGGAGAATGAAAGGTGAGGAATTATAGCGTATCTGAAGTAATGGACTCCTTTGGGGTCAACAAATTTACTTGGCGCGTATTCTTTTTACTCGGTATGGCTATGGTGTTTGATGGCTATGATTACATGATCGTCTCTTACACCATGCCACAAATATCGGCTGAATGGGCTTTAAGCAAAGTTCAAACCGGCAGCTTATCTTCATGGAGTCTCTTTGGTCTGATCATTGGTGGGGCATTGGCTGGCATCATTTCAGACAAAATTGGCAGAAGAAAAACTTTGACGTATTCTATCGCGGCATACTCTTTACTCACTATTCCCATCTTCTTTGCCCCGAGTTTTGGATTCTTTGCCCTATTCCGCGTATTGGCCGGAATAGGCTTGGGTGCTTGCATTCCTGTTGTTACCACTATTTTTTCCGAATCTACACCGACCAAACGTCGAGCTCTTTTTATAACCTTCGGCATGGCCTGGATGATTGTTGGGTGGGTGTTGGCCGGCCTTGTAGCTACTGCCATTGTTCCTATTTTTGGGTGGAGGCTTTGTTACCTGATTGGGGGCGTACCTTTCTTATATTCCGTTTTCTTGTATTTTAAAATGCATGAATCAGCTTACTGGTTAGCTAATAAAGGCCGCAAGGAAGAGGCCGTTAAAATTCTCCAATATATCGAGACAGTCGCCACTGGAAAATATACTGATCGGGATCCTAATTTATTAATCACTCCACCAAAGTCCAAAGTAGTCGGACCGAAAGCCCTTTTTTCCAAAGACTATAGATCTATAACCGCCGGTATCTGGATCACCTATTTTTGCGGTTGTTTCATCGTTTACGGTATCAATGCTTGGCTACCTTCATTAATGTTGGAGAAAGGCTTAAAACTTTCTTCCGCGTATGGCTTGGCAATCGCCCAAAATGCAGCCGCAATTATTGCCAATTGCTCAACCGGCTTTGTGGCTGAAATAATAGGCCGCAGAAAGAATCTTATTGGCAGCTACTTTATTGCTGCTGGTGCTATTTGCATTGTCGCCTTTGTCGGTAGCAATTTTGTAGCGATTCTAGCTGCGAATATTTTTATGGGTTTTGCTATTAACTATGCAATTACTGCTGTGCAGCCATTGATGGCAGAGGGTTACCCAACCGAATTTAGAAATACGGGGGTATCTTGGTGTCAGGCATTCGGGCGACTAGGAGGGGCAAGTGCTCCTATTGTTGCCGGCATGGTTATTGGAATGGGCCTTGGATATTCAATGTCCTTTTTATTCTACATTATACCGGCATTCATCGGTGCCCTAGCAGCTTTCCTTTTTGTGAAGAGAGAAACCAAAGGAAAATCCCTCGACCAATTAGCCGAAGAAAAGGCCGGTATCGCTGGTTAAATATAATTAAGCCTAATTATGGCTATTAGAATATTAAACTCTTAAGATGTAACAGCGATAAATTGATCGGAGTGCCATGCCGGCACCCCGATCGCTTCATTTTAAGCAGACTTATTATTTGTCGAAAGTTTATATAGCATAGATCAAAAGTATCTTAAAATGATACCATAATTGCAAAAAGAGATAAGGTACTTTGGATAAAGTTAAATAAAAAAGCAAGAAGTTCTGTATTTAACTAGCTTTAAACAAATGGCATGCCTTTTGCATAAGAAATAGGTAAAGCGATATGAGCCAAGCCGATTTATCGACTTGGCATAAAGGAGGAAGCGATGAAAGATAAATCTAGTACCAAAGCCTGGACCGTACTATTGGCTGCAACAGGTCTCACTTTTCTAACAGGAATTCTTTATATATGGAGTATTCTTAACAAGGCTTTAATTACCGATTATCATTGGAGCAGTAAACAAGCCTCCCTTCCTTATACCGTTGCAATTATTTTCTTTGTAATATTTATGATTATCTTTGGAAGATTGCAGGATACTAAGGGACCAAGATTTACAGCTACATTCTCGGCATCTTTTATGGGAATTGGGCTAATTCTCTCGGGATTTACCACCAGTCCAATGGTGATGTTGATCACTTTTGGTGTAATTACTGGTGCGGGAATTGGAGTTGGATGTATCTCGTCAATGCCACCCGCTGTCAAATGGTTCCCACCCGAAAAGAAAGGACTTATTACAGGAATCGTAGTAGCGGGGGCAGGAATGGCTTCAGTCTTCTTTGCACCGGTCACTAATTATTTGCTGAAAACATTTGGAGTATCTAAAGCCTTTATTTTTAATGGAATTGGTGTTCTAGTTATTGGATTAATTTTTGCCCTATTATTACAGAATCCGCCCGAAGGTTATATCCCAAGCCGGGAAAGTAAGGCTAAAAGCTCAATTCAGCCGCCTTTACAATCTTTTGCTAAAGATTTAAATGTCAAAGAGATGCTAAAAACATCAAGTTTTTATAAGCTTTGGCTAATGCTGGTGTTCGCATCTTCGGCCGGGCTTATGTTAATTGGACACGCAGCTAATATTGCTAAGGTTCAGGTTAATTGGGAAGGGGGTTATCTTCTAGTCGTCCTACTGGCCATCTTTAATGCTTTAGGTAGGTTACTTGGAGGCACCATCTCTGATAAGATAGGGAGAATAAATCTAATGAGGATAATTTTTTCCTTACAGGCACTTAATATGCTATTGTTTAGTCATTATCAGTCGGTGACTTTGCTTGCCCTTGGCGTAGCAATTGCGGGAATGAATTACGGTGCTACTTTTTCGGTTTACCCTGCAACTGCTGTTGATTTCTATGGAATTAAAAATTTTGGTGCGAATTATGGAGTGCTTTTTACGGCCTGGGGAGTCGGGGGTATTATTGGCCCAATGATGGCTGCAGCGGTATTTGACGCTACTAAAACCTATAATATGTCTTACGTAATTGCTTGTTTGTTATTGCTTGTTTCAATTATAACGACCTTTACCTTCAGAACCTCGAGTTCTAAAACAGATAAAAGATTGCCTTAGTAGCAAGGGGCAGCAATTATGTAAATAATATTTTATTCATGAATATGAATATCTTTTCACATTAGGGCATTAAAAATGATGTAATTAAGTATTTGGAGGGATTCATAATGTGTTGGTCTTGTAATCCCTACTGCGGCAATTGTAAACCTCCAAAGGAAAAGCCAAGACTATGTACAAAATGTAAAGCGGCTAATTTTGATACCGGTCTGACAAAATGCAGAAAATGCGGAGCAGATCTACCTGCACGAGTGCCGCCCCCTATAGTAAAGTGTAAATATAGTGGAATGATATGTGCAAATCCCTGTGGAAAATATAAAAAAACACCGCTGGATGGGAAAATATTGCCATGCAAGTTAAACACTCCGCCAAAAGAAGACGGAAATTCCCCCATGCCTTCAGTTAGCAAATAAGCGGAAAGAAGTGATCGCCTTATGAATGTTAATCTTCGGACCAATGAGGAAATTTTAGAAAACTATTCTGAGGTTTTAGCACATCTAAAAGAGATGGTAAATGAAGATATTATGGTTCTCATGACTAACAGAACACATGTCTTTGCTTATCATCCCGGTGATAAGATGGCGATTAAGGAACAAATGATTGGCAAAGAGACAGCACTGTATGATCATATTATGGAAGCAATGGAGAAGGGTAAGGTGACAACTAAGATTATTCCAATAGGAAGGTACCACTTTCCATTTCTATCAGTGAATTACCCAATAAAAGGGGTAAACGGGGAAGTGATAGGATGTGCCGGAATTGGCCGAAGCTTGGAAAAAGAGCATAGAGTGGAAGAAGTTTCCCAAGCTTTGGCTGCTACGCTTGAACAAGTTAATTCCAGCTTACAAGAAGTTGCTTCGGGGTCACAAGGGCTTTCGATGACGATTAATGATGTTATAAAATCAGCAAATGAGTCTACAAATAAAATCAAAGAGATTAACAAGGTAATAAATGCTATTACGGACATATCTTCTCATTCTAATTTACTCGGCTTAAATGCAGCTATTGAGGCTGCCCGGGCAGGTGAACAAGGAAGAGGGTTTGCGGTAGTTGCCGAGGAGATGAGAAAGCTTGCGGCCCAAAGTAATGATTCGGCTAAAATGGTAAATAAAATTCTTACAGAGATGAAAAATTCTATTGAAAAAATTATTTTAGAGATTAATCAGATTGGAGGTATTGCCGAGAATCAAGCGGCAGCTACTGAAGAAATAACGGCCGCAATTGAAGAAGTCAGTGAAAATTCTCAAACCTTAGTAGAATATTCTCGTATTACAGTTAACTAAAGATGTCTATTCAACTCCTGTAAAAACAAAAAATCGGTAACACGAAGTTGATTGCAATAATTCAAATAAGCTTGGCTAAAAAAATGTCAAATATAATCTGTGTTTCTTTCGTCGTTTGTATCATAATTAAAAATTTTTCTCAGAATGAAAAAGTCTCCATTTTAGACAAATCGCCTTAAAAGTCCTATTATCAATGGTCTACGCAATTTCTGTGCCAGCTAAAAAGCTGGCATGTTTCTTGCTCATTATAATAGTAAGAAGACGCTTAGTGAGTAAATTTATTTCATATTATGTGAAAGGAGGAACAATTATTAAGAATTATCAAGCTACCTATCTAAGAAAGTAATTAATTAGGTAGTAATTAGGTAGTATTTTATTCAATATAATAGAATGCATTAGATGGAGAACTGCAGGTGAAGAAACAAAAATGACAAATACAACTAGAATAGAATTTGCCCAAAAAAGCGATGAAGAAGATTTAAGGGAAATTTTATGGGGATATGGGATGGACATAGCTGGGCAAATCGAAGGACATCTAGTCGTTAAAGAAGGGGATTCTGTAGTAGCCGGAGGAAAAATTATTGAATATGCCGAACAATGCTTCTTTTTAGAAGTCATAGGGGTACACCAAGAAATGAAGAATCGGGGGTTAGGAGGCTTGCTCCTTGAAAAAATCCTTCTATCCCCCTGGAAGTGTTGTAAGGAGACAAAAATGAAGAGTTCTGTTTCCGGGGAAGCCTTCCTCATGACTACAGTAGCTAGAGGAGAAACCATGGATTTTTATAAAAAGTATGGCTTTAGGCCTTGTGGTTTTCAAGAGATACCTATGCCCTACAGGGACCAATGTATTGATTGTCCTGAAAGGGAAGATTGTCAACCTGTCCCGATGATTTTTAATGGAGGTCAAGGAAATGAAAAAAGCAGTAATTGTGTTTACTAAAGTACCAAAAGTCGGAGATGTTAAGACTCGCTTAACTGAAGCGAGGGGTGGGATCTTAACCGCGGAAGAAGCCTGTGAGCTTTATGAAGCTTGTTTATTAGACGTCATTGATGTTTGTCTTTCTGTCCAAGGAATCGACGTCTGGATTTGTTATAACCAAGAGGGAGAACGAACCTACCTTGATTCTTTGTTAGCACAAGTGACTTACCCGCAAAGAATCGCAGGAGTATTCTCTGATCAGGGTGGAAGCTTTGATGACTGTATGCAATATGCGACAGATTTTATTTTAAAACCTGGAAAAGACGAACGTTTAGCGGACGGTCTTATTATTGTCGGTGGAGATATTCCTTCTTTACAGCCATCCATACTTATCGACGGTTTAGAGAAACTGGAAAGGTTAAGTTTAAACGAAAAGGGACAAAAAGCCGCGATTATGAAGATTAGTAATAAAGATTCTTTAATTGGAGCATCCATCGTTGAAGGTGCTTGTCAAGAAGGTGGATTCTCATTCGTTGGCCTAACCTGCACGACCCCTTTTAGTTTTCATGAAGTGTTCTACAACATGGATGGGATCACGGCTCTGGATATGCTCGTGGATAAGGCGGAAAGAGAGGAAATTCCCTTTGCTGTTGTAGAAATGGTTCCAGATATCGATATCCCTGTAGACCTTGCCAGCATTATGCCGGTCCTTCGTGCCTTGGAAATCTCAGCGAAGAGTGACAATTCGATTTTAGTTCCGAAAAGAACGATGGCTTTTTTTAGGGAGACTGGTCTGCAATCTCTTGCCTTGCCACCCGTAAGAGAAGCTATTTGACTTTTTTAAGTAATATCCAGAGGGTGAAACAATCATGAGACAGATTCGACAAGAAATCTATCTTGAACAACAACAAAAGCTATATATGACGACGGAATTGAGACAGGCAATCTCACTTTTACAGATGTCGGCTTTGGAGTTGAGCGAATATATCCTCAGTAAGATTGAAGAAAATCCATTCCTGGATGAAGAAGAAGCAAAAATTGAAAGCATAGATGAAAATCTCGATAAAGATAACACTAACCTTGATATGGATGGTCTCCTTGAGCATTTTCAGGGAAGTAATCTTAGCTCAGGATGGAAAGAAAGGTACGAGAAAGAATCTTTTGAAAGATATCTATCAGACAAACCGAGTTTGTATGAGCATCTGGAATGTCAATTGCATTTGGAGCTAAACAAACCGACGGATTTAATTATAGGTAATTATATAATAGGAAACATCGATAGTAATGGTTATCTTCGTGCTGAGGTTCAGGATATAGCTGAAAAATTAAATGTTAATGAGGCTAAAGTAGGGAAAATTTTAAGACTTATCCAATCTTTCTATCCGCCCGGCGTTGGAGCACGAAATCTGCAAGAATGTTTACATTTACAACTCATTCATTTCGCTAAGAATAGCGTTTTGGCGGAAAAAATTCTGCAATATTTTCTTAAGGAAATGGCTGAGAAAAAGTTTAGTCATATTGCTTCAGCCCTTTCTGTATCTATTCAGGAGGTTCAGGAAGTTTATGATCTTATCCGAACACTCAATCCAAAACCAGGTCTTGAATTCGGAGCAGAGAGAAATCCAATAGTATTGCCCGATGTTACAGTCATTAAAGACCAAGGGAAATATCTTGTAATTACAAATGATCTTGAATTTGCCGGTTTAAAAATCAACCAGGCCTATGTAAATCAGTTTCGCCACGCTGCTTCACTCTCCGAAGATGTGAGAAAATACCTGGAGGATAAATTTGAATCGGCGATGGGTCTAGTTCGTGGAATCGAACAAAGAAGGTTAAATATCTACAAAGTGGTTCAATGTATTGTAGATATTCAAAGCGAATTCCTGGATAACGGGATTGAATATCTTAAGCCGCTCACCATGGGCCAAGTTGCCGATCTTGTAAATATTCATGAGTCGACGGTAAGTCGAGTTACTTCTAATAAATATGTTCAAACTCCTCGGGGGATGTTTGCCTTAAAATACTTTTTTAATTCCGGTGTTGATTCTTTTAATAGCAAGAAGGTCTGTTCGAAGAGTATTCAACATTTAATAGCAGAGATTGTTAATCAAGAAGACCCGGAAAACCCCTTAAGGGATCAGGAAATCACGGAAATACTTATGAAAAAAGGAATTAATATTTCCCGTAGAACAGTAAATAAATATCGTCAGAATATAGGGATCCCCACTCATTCACTACGTAAAAGATATTAACACATGAGAAAGAGAGGAGAATGATGAGCAGCACGCCTAAGCTTCGCGAATTATGTCAGGAGATAAGTGATGATTGTCTAGGGTGCAACAATTGTATTGCGGAGTGTCCCTTTCTTCAAGAAATAGAGGAAGATATTGTAAGTATGGTTAGAAGGGGCCCCTCTGTTGAGGAAGCTTATGCTTGTTCTTTATGTGGTTTATGTGAGGCCGTTTGTCCCTCATCCTTAAGTTTAAGAAGAATGTTCAGCGAGACAAGAAACCAGGCCGTCGAGAAGAATTACATCCCTATTCAGGATTATCGATATATGTTTCCGGATCGAGAACTAAACGTGATGAAAGTATATCGTCAATTTCATGGTATTGAGTATGAGGATTTAAATCCTGACCAAGTAAGCACTGTTGCTTTTTTCCCCGGATGTACCATGTTAACATATTCCCTGGAATTAACCCGGACACTTTTTTTTCATCTGCAAAAAACATATGGCGAGCTTACTTTAATTTCAGAATGTTGTGGCTTGCCCCTCCATCAATTGGGACTACAGAATCGTGGCGATGATTATCTTCGGTCCGTAAAGACCAAGCTAAACTCTTTACAAGTTAAACATTTAGTTGTAGCTTGTCCCAACTGTTATTACCAGTTACGCCCGTTTCTTAAGGATACCGGTATTCAGCTTGTAACAATCTTTGAAGCTCTAGAGAATAGCGATATTTTTAATACCCCGCTCGAAGAACAACAAAAGTGTGAAATCACTATTCATGATTCTTGTCCCGATCGTTTCTATGGTATCTTTGCTCGCCAGGCTAGGCAAGCCTTGCTCCGTAAGGGTTATAGCCTTGTAGAGATGGAACACAATCATGATTTGACTATCTGCTGTGGAAGTGGGGGACAAGTAAGTCATTCTCGGCCTGATCTTGCTGAAAAGCTGGTAAGATGTCGCTTAGATGAGGCGGAAGAGTCTGGGGCGTTGGTACTCACTGGATACTGTTTAGGATGTGTGCTTAATTTTGCCAGAATACCTAATGAAAAGAAGATGAAGATTCAACATGTTTTAGATCTCTTATTTGGGTTGGAAGCAGATTATAGCGAAGTTAAAGCAAATGCTAAAAAGATGTTCGCTGGACCTGAGGGTGAAGGAATTTTAAAAAGAATCATGGCGGAAGAATGAAAAAGCAACAGGAAGGGGGAAGGCAAATTGAATTATCAAGAAATGACAAAGATCTTAAAAGACACACTATCCCTTCGCTGGGATCCGGTAGCCGTTAGAATGATGAGACCAGGAGAAGAAAGACCCCCACAATTGATTGAACCTCCGGTGCCTTTAAGGCATTGCCAATCGCTAACCGTAGCTCGTCGGGGACATTGTTTATATATGCCGCCTCGGAGTCACGCTTGTCCCGATGGTTCAGGAATTCTAGGTTTGGTCGAGATGTCGTCAAAACTTAGATCGGGGGACTTATATTTATTATTTAAGAAATTACCAACCCTGAAAATCGCTCAGAAAATGATTAGTACCCGTCCGGAATTTAAGGCCGGAAGTTATGAAGCGACGCTGCTTGCCCCACTAGATCAGGCTTTGTTTGAACCAGATGTTGTCATTATGACTTTGTGGCCGGAACAGGCCATGTGGCTTTGTTGTGCCCAAACCTACTATAGTGGAGAAAGGCAGTCTTTTAAGACATCTGGCTTTAACTCTACTTGTGCTGATCTTATTATTCAACCGATGAAGACAGGAGAAATGAATATATCCTTTGGTTGTTATGGGGCTAGGGCCTCTAGTGAAATCGACGACTTTGAACTCTATCTCTCTATCCCGACTCCGTTATTAGAGCCTATTGTTCAAGCTTTACTTAAGCTCGGCCAGAAAAGCATTCCAGAAGAAAGAAGAAAAGTATATCTTCATCCTGTGATGGACAAGGTTGGTTCCAGACGAGACCATCCTCAGAAGGGGAAAGAAGGGAGAGACATAGAGATCTTTATTGATGAACAGCAGTGCCTGGGTGATGGTTTATGTGTTGCCTTTTGTCCTTCGTCGGTTTTGGAGATGAAAGAACGAGAAGGTCGTCAAGTGGCCGAAGCCGTCCATCCGAAATCATGCAGTCTTTGCTACACTTGTGTTGGACAATGTCCGGAAAAGGCTATTCAAATTTCGTATTCCTAAGCTTTCTTTGAAATAATAGGTGAAATAAGTGATTAATGAGAATTTATTATATGGTCCATTATGTAGATTTTATATTTTGATGATGTCTAACATCTGAATCATTCATAGTGAGAGATAAAGATAGTAGATAAGATAGTTCGGGGCAGGACAGCAAAGGGAAGAGGAGGAGTAAGGATGGCTATTAAGTTTAAAATACTTGGAACAGGTGCAGGCCCCGGTGTGCCTTCCTATTTTT
>CALBJS010000184.1 GCA_937892995.1 uncultured Peptococcaceae bacterium
GCTTTACTTCCAATATGAAGCTTAGAATCCGTTGGTGTTTTTTGACGCAATTTACTTTCAACAAACAACCGTGATCTTCTGAAAAATGGGGAATCATCTATTGTGAGTTTTATTTTTGCAGGATCTACCTGTTTGATATCTTCAATATCTGTAAGGAATATTGCTTCCTTCTCTTTTACAAGTGGAGATATTCCAATACAATAAATTGTCATCCATTCCTCATCACGAATGATAACACGCATTCCAGGGGAATAATCTATCATTGTACACACCTCGTTTTTCAAACCAACATTTTTACAATTCTTGTATTATCGCAATTAATAGTCTTATATATAAACACCTTCTCATCTAAGAGTGGATATCCGAACGATAAAGAAGTGTTTGTTAGGCGGGTTGTATTTAAAACAGTTCTGCACATTGTTTGTATGTTTGATTATTTGGTAGGCTATTTGCAATTACTCAGCTGTAAAAAGTTACTTCTGTTATGAAATTTATGAAATAAAAAAGATTCCTAGATTATCATTATAATCTATTTCACAAAAAGCTTAAAACCCGACAAAATCCTACACCAAGGTATAAATTCAATATTGTACTATCAAACTCCTTCTTAAAAGATTTGATATTTGAGAAAATTTCATATTCCACAAAGCAGTGATATAGCCTGTTTGCGAAGTAGGTAAAAGTTAGTTTACCCCTAAAACATAGATATTACTTACTTAATTTACTGTTAATTCCAAAAGGAAAAACCCCTTACGTGTCGAAGTTTTAAGTACCACCAAAAAACAAACACACGGAGGGGTGATACTATTTATATTCGACAACAATGTCTACTTTCCTTCGAAGAACTATTAAAATTTCAACCAGAAACAAAATTATCTATGATTTTTGAGGCATTGGATTTAACAGAAGTAGTTGGTGGGCTACATAAGAACTCTAAATCTGGTCCCAAAGGTCATGATCCGGAAAACATGCTTAGAGCTTTATTGGCAAAGCATATTGAGCAAATGCCGTATAATAAAACATTGGTGGAGCGGCTTAAGAATGATCCAGTTTTCCGGTACACATGCGGGTTTCCTGTAGCAAGCAGTACTCCCAGCGAAGCAACTTTTTCAAGATTTATAGAACGCTTGAGTCAAAAAGAAAATCTTCTAGAGGAATTATTGCAGGATGTAGTTAAGAAAGCAAAAGAGCATGAAATCATCGATGGTGATCATATTGCCATTGATGCCAGTAAGCTTGACTCATACGATGCAGCAGTACCCAAGTCGAAAGTAATCCATGATAAAGCACATCCTGACTGGGGTTCAAAAAGAGATACAAATGGTAATCAAATAAGATGGTTTGGCTGGAAGGTTCATATTGCAGTAGATACGAAAAGCGAATTACCTATTGCAGTAAGAGTAACTCCTGCCAGTACCCATGATGCCAACATGGCGTTACCATTGATTGAAGATATCAAGCAGAATTATAGTATCTTTAATCCAACGTACTATATGTTGGATATGGGCTATGATTCTGACGATATTTATCGTACAATCTATCGAGATCATAGTGCTCAGGCCATTATTCCGCTGAATTACAGAGGTGCTTATGCACCACCCGAAAGCCTGGATTGGGACTGTACGCCCTTATGTTCTATGGGATATCCGATGACTTACTGGGGTTTTGACAATGGCAAAATAAAATTCCGGTGCCCCCATTGCACAAACAAGGTTAACTGTCCTATGGGCAGCAATTGGTGTTCTTCCAGCAACTATGGTGCTGTTGTTAAGAAAAGCTTATCAGACAACCCAAGGTATTTTTCATACCCTCACAGAGGATCAGCTCAATGGAAAAAACTCTACAATGAACGTACCTCGGTTGAAAGAACCTTTGCTAGACTAAAGAAACACTTGGGGTTGAACAATATTACCGTAAGACGCATTAAGAAAACCAAGACTCATGTTCTCTTAAGCTGTATCACTTTGATAGCAGGAACAATCGCTGCTAATTTGAGTTCTACCCAGGAAAAAGCTGCTTAAGAAACATTTTTCATATTTTACTTACCAAGGGGGTACTATGCTCTTTTTTAGGGTAATTTGAGGTTAGCAACAGTAAATTTGAGTTTTTTTCTTCAAAATTTTTTTATCTGCGCTCGATAGTACTACTATCACTTTCGTTACTCTAAAAATTGCAGTTATGAAATTCCCTCAATTCACTTTTAATTCATTTGTCAATGACTTACTGCAATAAATTCTGGTCAAATTATAACCTAAGGTTTAGGAGGGAACGGCGGTTAAGCGTTATAGGGTAAGAATGATCCATACTGATATTAAACAGAGTAATATTGATATACCTTTACCTAAGAGCTATTACTTTTCTAAATACGAAAATGGCGATGAACTAGTCTGGGCCGATATTGAAACGGCAGCTGGAGAATTTAGTACGAGAGGCGAAGCATTAGAGCGTTTTAATGGTGAGTTTGGGGGTTTTGAGCTGCAATTACGATCCAGATGCTTTTTTTATACAATCCCAATGGAGAAGCCATTGGCACGTCAATGGGTTGGTATGACAATGATTTTAAAGGGG
>CALBJS010000185.1 GCA_937892995.1 uncultured Peptococcaceae bacterium
AAAGAAGGAGGTCAAGAGATGGCAAGCAAAACAGGGCGAGCAAAAAGATTGACCAGGCGTTCTTTCCTAAAACTTGTGGGAGGAGCAAGTCTGGTAGGTGTCTCGCTGAACCTGGCCGGTTGCGGGAAACCGTTAACAGCCGAGAAAGCTGCCGGTGGAGAAGGGTGGATGCCAACCCAATATAATGTCCCCGGTAGTTGGCCAACCCAAGTAAGAGGTCGGGTACCAATTGATCCAAGCAATCCCTCTATAACCCGTGATGATCAGAAATGTATACTTTGTGGTCAATGTATTGAGGTCTGTAAAAATGTCCAAACAGTGTATGAAAACTATCAACTTCCGCTGAAAAATGATTTAGTTTGTGTTCATTGCGGTCAATGTACCCATTGGTGTCCAAGCGGAGCCATAACCGAAGTAGACGATATTGATAAAGTCTTTAAGGCCCTTAATGATCCCGACGTTCATGTCGTAGTCCAGACCGCCCCTGCTACCCGGGTTGGACTTGGTGAAGAATTTGGCCTGCCTGTAGGTACCAATGTCGAAGGCAAACAAGTCTCGGCCTTAAAGAAACTTGGTTTTGACGCCGTATTTGATACTAATTTCACAGCCGACCTAACCATAATGGAAGAAGGCACAGAACTAGTTAAACGTCTGACCGGACAACTTCAGGAACCCCTTCCTCAGCTGACATCCTGTTGTCCCGGATGGGTTAAATTTGTCGAATATTTTTATTCCGATCTTATTCATCATTTATCATCAGCCAAGTCCCCCCAGCAAATGGAGGGTGCCCTAATTAAAACCTATTATGCCAAGGCCAAGAAAGTAGAACCCAAGAAGATCTTCTCGGTTTCTATAATGCCTTGTACTGCTAAAAAATTTGAGTGTCAGCGTCCGGAATTTATAGATGCCGGCAAAGAACTTCAAGATGATCAAGTTAGTGCCGATGTTGATATTGTCCTAACCACCAGAGAACTTGCTCGAATGATCAAAAAAGCCGGCATAGATTTTCTATCCTTACCTGACCAGAATTACGATAGCCTAATGGGTAAATCCACAGGTGCTGCCATAATCTTTGGAACCACAGGTGGAGTCATGGAAGCAGCCGTACGTTCAGCCTGGTATCTTGTTACCGGTGAACAACCCCCTGCGGCCCTTTGGACCCTTACCCCTGTCAGAGGCATGGAAGGAATCAAAGAAGGCACAGTAAACATCCCGGGAGCAGGAGATGTTAAAGTCGCCGTGGCCCACGGCTTAGGAAATGCTCGTCAATTAATGGATGAAGTTAGGGCCGGAAAATCTCCCTATCACTTCATCGAAGTCATGGCTTGTCCGGGAGGCTGCCAATACGGTGGTGGCCAACCCCGAGCATCGGCACCTCCATCCAATAACGTCAGAGAAAGCAGAACCAAGACCCTTTACGACATGGATGCACAGAACACCCTGCGTAACAGTCACGATAATCCCGAAATCGCCCAGATCTACCAAGACTTCTTAGGTACACCTATGAGTGATCTGGCCCATCATTTATTGCATACCGAATATACATCAAGAGCCAACGTCCTAAAATCCAAGAAAGGTTAAGTGGGAGGTGAAGGAAAATGAGTAGTGCTGTGAATACTGAAAACACCAAAAATTATGGTGTCTTAGTAGATATACCCAAATGTATAGGATGTGAGAGTTGTTCCGTAGCCTGCAAACTCTGGAATGAACTAAAATGGGACCCCAACAGAAAAGCAAAAACAGCTAAAGACAGAGCAGCAGAACCAAACAAAGGCCTGTGGGCTGATGAATGGACAGCTATCAATCTCTATGAACCCAAGAAAGCTGGAGAACCCGTATTTAGATTCGTAAAAACTCAATGTTTCCATTGTCTAGACCCGGCCTGTGTTTCAGCATGTTTCTCCAAGGCCTTCCAGAAGTTACCGCAAGGACCTGTGATCTACGATCAAAGCCTTTGCGTAGGCTGTCGTTATTGTATGCTCGCCTGTCCTTTCGATGTCCTAAAATATGAATGGGAAAAAGCTATTCCCGGAGTAAGAAAATGCCAGATGTGTGCCACCCGGGTAGCTAGTGGTACCCCACCAGCTTGCGAATCAGTCTGTCCGACCGGAGCCTTAACCTTTGGCCAGAGAGAAGAACTCTTAGCCGAAGCCAAGAAGAGAATTAAAGACAATGGCTATATAGATCATATCTTTGGCGAAAAAGAAGTAGGTGGAACCCAGTGGCTATATATCTCAGATGTTCCCTTTGAAGAGCTGAGATTCAGAACAGATGTCACAACCAGACCCATGCCATCCTATTCCAAAGGCTATATGAAGCTCACCCCCATAGTAGGCGTAAGCTGGGCAGCGATTCTAGCCGGACTATATGTATATAACAATAAAGACAAAGAACCTCTGGAATAAATAGAATAAAAAACATTGGTAGCCGCTCCTTGCCATCCTTGGCATCGCGGCACTAGTCCATCCATGGACTTCGTAAGGAGGGAAAAGAATGGAAACGGCCCGTAAGAGATGGAGCTTTAAAATAACTCCCACAAGGCTAGTATTCGCGGCCATAGCAGCCTTAGCAATACTCATTATCCTGGTACGTCTGATCTGGGGCCTTGGTGCCACAACAAACTTAAACGACCAATATCCTTGGGGATTCTGGATTTCATTTGATGTCCTGTTAGGAGTTGCCTTGGCAGGCGGAGGATACGGAGTATCCTTACTGGTCTACGTTCTGCGTAAAGACCAATTTTACCCCATAGCCAGAAGTGCGATGTTAACATCCCTTTTAGGATACGTCATCGTTGTCTTAGGCTTACTCATCGAAGTAGGACAATGGTTTAACTTCTGGAAACCATTCGTCTCCTGGGGACATAGCAGTATTCTGTTTGAAGTTTTCTGGTGTATTTCCATGTACACCATAATCCAAGTCTTAGAATTCTGTGAAATAGGAACAGAAAAAGTATTCAAAGGCTGGCATAGATTCTTTAAAAAAGCCATGCCGGTACTCTTAGTAATCGGGATCACCTTACCGACCTTACATCAGGCATCCTTAGGAGCACTGTATTACATGATGGTAGGCAAACTTGATCCCCTATGGTGGTCAATGTTATTACCGCTATTCTTCCTGTTATCCTCATTCTTTGTAGGACCGGGAATGATTGCTTTAGAGAGTAGTCTTTCCGGTAAAGCCTTTAACCATCGGGTAGATCCTTCAGTTCTTAAAGGACTCATCAGGATTTCCGGGGGTGTCATGATTGTTTACCTCGCAATGAAGATCATTGATCTAGTCGTAGCAGGAGAAGTAGCTAAAGCCTTTGCTTTTGACTTCGTGAGCGTAATGTTCTTAATAGAGTTAGTCTTAGGAGTATTAATCCCCATCTTCATTGCTTTCAGTAGTTCAGCAGGTACCCGTAAAGGTCAGATCATCTTTGGACTCTTGACCGTAGGCGGGGTGATCATGAACAGATTCAATGTGGTCTTAACCGGTATGAGAGAATACCTCAGCGGGACTTTAGGTGGGTCATATTTTCCGGCTTGGACCGAGTTTGTGGTTAGTGCCGGACTGGTCTCTATCGCCTGTCTGCTCTACCTTTTCATAGCTGAAAACTTCAGCATCATCGACCATCGTGGTTCGGAACCGGTGAAAGGTGTTATGATCGAGCAGGGGAAGTATGCGTTCTTTAAGTAA
>CALBJS010000186.1 GCA_937892995.1 uncultured Peptococcaceae bacterium
TACACCAATAATTTTATCAATGGCCTTATAGGCTGCAGCCACAGGGCCATCGCCATAGGCAGCTTTAGTCAATTCTTCGTTGTATTCATCGCCATTCTTATGCCATAGGCCTATGGTTGCCGTTGGCTTGAGGTTATTACCACTTAAGATCTGCCAATAATCTAAGGTTAATTCTTCCGAAGTATCTTGAACATCGGCTAGGGCGAAAAGATCGGCCGCCGTAATGATTTTCTTCTTTTCGGCGAGAAGTTTAAAGTCTTCGAATAACTTTTGAAATCTCTCCTCAGCCATTTCCAGACCAAGATCATCTAAAGACTGCCTTAAGGCATGTCTGCCGGAATGTTTACCCAAGACAATGGTATTCATATCATGTCCGATAGAATCAGGAGACATGATTTCGTAGGTTGACCGTTCTTTCAGTACCCCATCTTGATGAATTCCTGATTCATGAGCAAAGGCATTTTTCCCAACCACTGCTTTATTATGCTGAACCATCATGCCCGAAAGGCGACTAACCATACTGCTGGTACGGGATATTTCACGGGTTACAATACCAGTTTCACCTTGGTAAAAGTCTTTTCTGGTGTGTAAGGCCATCGCCAGCTCTTCCAGAGCTGCATTACCTGCCCTTTCTCCCAAACCGTTCACAGCACATTCGATTTGATGAACCCCTACCCTTACCGCAGCAAGGGAGTTGGCAACTGCTAACCCTAAGTCATTATGACAATGAACACTCACCTTGACCTTTTCGATGCCATCCGTCTTCTCCATAATCGCCTTAACAAATTGAGCAAATTCATCAGGCATCGCATAACCGACTGTATCGGGAATATTAAGAACTGTAGCTCCCGCTTTAATAGCTATAGAGAAAACCTTGGCTAAAAAGTCTACTTCACTACGTGAAGCATCTTCAGCACTGAATTCAACATCATATACCTTAGATTTAGAAAGTTCAATAGCAGATTTAGCCTGTTCCAAAACTTGATCCGGGTCTTTTTTCAATTTATATTTCATATGGATAGGGGAAGTTGCTATAAAGGTATGAATCCGGGGATTAGCAGCATTCTTGATTGCCTCCCAAGCCCTTTCTATATCTTTGCTTTCAGCTCGGGCTAAGGCAGCAATAGTAGTATTTCTAACTTTTTGCGCAATCAAGGAAACAGCCTGAAAATCACCAGGGGAAGTGATAGGAAAACCTGCTTCAATGACGTCTACCCCGAGCTTTTCCAGTTGACGGGCAATTTGTAGCTTTTCTTCCATATTCAAAGCTACTCCCGGAGACTGTTCCCCATCTCTTAATGTTGTATCAAAAAATTCAATACGACGCATCCGTCAACTTCCTCTCTCCAACAAGCTTAGAAGTCAGCTTATTTCTTTTTCTTCAGCCAAGGCATCATCGCCCGGAGTTCTTTACCTACTTTTTCAATAGGATGTTCTTCATCCATACGAGTTACCGCATTAAATACCGGTCGGCCGACTTGATTTTCTAACAGCCATTCTCTGGCAAATTCTCCTGATTGGATTTCTGAGAGCACTTGTCTCATCTCTTCACGAGTTTCATCAGTTATGATTCGCCTACCAATCATCAAATCACCATATTGAGCAGTATCAGAAATAGAATAGCGCATATTGCTGATTCCACCTTCGTACATCAGGTCAACAATCAATTTTAGTTCATGTAAACATTCAAAATAAGCACTTTCTGGTTGATAACCTGCTTCAACTAAAGTATCAAAACCGGCTCTTACTAATTCTGTAACTCCCCCGCAAAGTACAACTTGCTCCCCGAAGAGATCAGTTTCTGTTTCTTCTTGAAAAGTAGTTTCTAAAAGTCCAGCCCTTGTACACCCTATGCCTTTGGCATACGCCAAGGCGATCTGATGGGCATTCCCTGTAGCATTTTGATACACAGCTATAAGTCCGGGTGTCCCCGCACCTTCTTCATAAGTACGACGAACAAGATGTCCCGGGCTCTTAGGAGCAATCATGATAACATCTATATCCGCTGGTGGAACAATTTGACCAAAATGAATATTAAAACCGTGAGAAAATACTAACACCTTACCGGCGGTAAGGTGTTGTTGTATTTCTTCTTTATACACCTTACTTTGATGTTCATCTGGAAGTAAAATTTGAATAATATCAGCTTTAGCAGCTGCTTCAGCAACTGTCATTACTTTAAGTCCAGCTTCTTCTGCAACTTTCCATCTTGCACTGCCTTTTCGTAAACCAACAATAACATCTAACCCGGAATCGTTAAGGTTTTGAGACTGGGCATGCCCTTGACTCCCCCAACCCATAACCGCAATTGTTTTTCCTTGTAGAATCCCTAGATCTGCATCTGAATCATAATAGATTTTAGCCATGATATATTCTCTCCTATTCTCATGTTTTATTAAAATAGTTCAATAATAAACTATCTTTAATTGAATCCAAAAAAGATAAACATTCAAAAAACTAAATCCTTAATTATCTGATCTTGCTATAGCGATTTTCCCAGTCCTCACTAACTCTTGAATGCCATAGGTCCTCATCGTGCGGACAAAAGCATTGATCTTATCCTCATCACCCGTCAGTTCTATAGTAAGGTTACTTTTACCCATATCCACTACTCTACCCCTGAATATATCAACAGCCTGAAGAATCTCAAGCCTTGTTTCTGTTCTAACCTTAACCCTAATTAGGGCTAATTCTCGGTCAACAACAGCTTCTTTGGTAAGGTTAGTAACCTTATGAACGACAACTAATTTGTGTAGTTGTTTGGTGACTTGTTCTATGACTTGAATATCTCCTTCTACGACGATTGTCATCAAAGACAAGCTGGGATTCTCTGTCTGACACACCGTCAAACTGTAAATATTATAGGCCCGGCGGGCAAAAAGTCCTGAAACCCTTGCTAAGACCCCCGGATTATTCTCTACAAGAACCGCCAATGTATGCAGCATCATTCCCTACCTCCCAGAATCTCGGTGATCGCTTTCCCGGGAGGAAGCATGGGAAGAACGATCTCATCCGGAGATATTTTACAATCAATAAGAACCGGTCCGGGATAGTCAATTGCTTCCTTAAGGGCAGCATCTACTTGCTCAGGATTTTCGACTCTGATTCCCTTCACTCCGTAGGCTTCAGCGACTTTAATAAAATCCGGGTTAGCATGCAGTTGAATTTCACAAAACCGTTCATTATAAAACATTTTCTGCAACTGTCTTACCATACCCAGAACACCATTATTCATCAACACAATCTTAATGGGAAGTTGATATTGAACAGTCGTGGCTAATTCCTGAATACTCATTTGAAAAGAACCATCCCCTGTTACCAAGAAAACTAAGCTGTCCCGTTTGGCAATCTGGGCACCGATTGCAGCAGGAAAACCGAAACCCATCGTGCCTAAGCCTGCACTAGTTATAAACTGTCTGCCATTGTTTACCGGGTAAAACTGTGCAGCCCACATTTGGTGTTGACCGACATCAGTTGCTACAATTGCACTCTTTCCTCCAATTTTACCCATAGCTTCTAGAATCGTTTGGGGATTTAAGTGGCCATCCTGTTCATAACATAAAGGATACTGTTTTTTCCATTCTCGCAATTGTTCCCACCATTCATTAATCTTAGGAGGAACTACTTTTTGAAAGAGTTCTTCCAATACTAACTTGGCGTCACCAACAATAGGAATGTGAGTTCTAACGACTTTCCCAATCTCAGCCGGATCAATATCAATGTGAATCACTTTGGCCTGGGTTGCGAATTTGTGCTTCAACCCACTTGTGACTCGATCATCAAAACGAACACCCACCGCAATTAAAAGATCACAATCATTGACAGCTAGATTCGCAGTAATTGTCCCATGCATTCCGACCATTCCCAAGAGGTTAGGGTGCTTTGTCGGAACACTTCCAATACCCATAAGGGTAGTAACAACAGGAATATTCACCTTCTCAATTAACTTCCTTAAAATAAGCCCTGCTCCAGAGGTAATTACTCCCCCTCCGGTATAAACGACAGGTTTCTTACTTTGAGCTAATGCTTTAGCTGCTTCCTCAATCTGACCAGAATTCCCTTTAGAAAAAAATTTATAACTTTTTAAAGATAACTTAGGGGGGTGAGGATCAATCACTTCTGCTGCCATAACATTTTTAGGCAGATCGATCAGAACCGGGCCTGGTCGTCCTGTTCCAGCGATATGAAATGCTTCTTTTACAATTCGGGGTATTTCCTGAGCATCTTTAACTAGATAGGAATGCTTTGTTATGGGAAGAGTCATCCCGGTAATATCAACTTCTTGAAAGGAATCGCTACCCAAAAGATTAGTAGGTACCTGTCCCGTAATAATAACCAGAGGGACAGAATCCATATAGGCATTGGCAATTCCGGTGACCATATTCGCAGCCCCCGGGCCTGATGTTGCCATACAAACTCCCACCTTACCGCTGACCCGAGCATAAGCATCGGCAGCATGAACCGCAGTTTGTTCATGTCTGGGCAAAATATGCTTAATAGGGCTATCTAGCAAAGCATCATACAAGGTGAGTAAAGAGCCGCCAGGATAACCAAAAATCACTTTTACTCCTTCTCCAGCCATGACATCTAAGAGAACCTTGGCCCCGTTACAGGTGGCTAAGGATAAATTTTCCACATCTTCCCAAGTGATTTCCGGATCTATATAAATGTCTTCTTTAGACTTACCCATAAGACTAATCCTCCTTGATTGTCCTGAAAGCGGCTCCTTTATTCGCAGATTGGACAAACTGAGCGTAACGTCCGAGATAACCGGTTCGTCCAGCCACTCCATAAGCTTTGACTAACCCTTTTTCCGGATTAAAGCCCTGTCTTCTTTTAACCTTATCTTCATCAGACAAAAGCCAATCAATCGTTCTTTTTTCAAGATCTATCCTAATTATATCTCCATTTTCTACAAAAGCAATTTCTCCACCAAGAGCAGCTTCGGGAGAAATATGCCCTACGGAAAGACCTCTACTGCCCCCCGAAAAGCGGCCATCGGTCAGAAGAGCAACGGAAGAATCCAGACCCATACCGGCTAAAGTCGATGTGGGGCCAAGCATTTCTCTCATCCCCGGGCCTCCCCGTGGACCTTCATAACGAATAACTACAACATCGCCTTCTTTAATTTTCCCATTACGAATCGCCTCCGCAGCTAAATCCTCGCCATCAAAGACCTTAGCTTTCCCCTCAAAAATTATATCCCTCTTCGCCAAGGCTCCTACTTTTATAACTGCTCCTTCGGGGGCTAAATTACCAAAAAGAACACTTAAACCTCCCTTAACTGAATAGGGTTTAGCTAAAGGACGAATAACACTAGAATCTCTTACAACAGAATTCGCAAGTCTTTCTGCCATAGTACATCCTGAAACAGTTTTAACTGAACCATCTAAGAGCCCTGCATCCAATAAAGTTTTTAATACTGCACTTATCCCTCCGGCTTCGTTTAAATCAACGAGGTAGTGCCCATCGACAGCAGGGCTTAATCTGCATATTTGCGGTGTCCTATCACTAATAACATTAATATCTGCTAAATTAAATTCTATTTCTCCCTCAAAGGCAATGGCAGGTAAATGAAGGATTGTATTAGTCGAACAGCCCAAAGCCATATCGGCAGCAACTCCATTGGTGATTGACTCTTTTGTTACAATATCTCTCGGCCTGACATCGGCACGAAGGAGATCCATTACTTGGTAACCACTTTCCTTGGCAAGGATAATCCTTTCAGAATATACTGCAGGAATTGTACCGTTTCCAGGCAGAGCCATACCTAGGACTTCTGTCAGGCAATTCATAGAATTAGCTGTGAACATGCCGGCACAAGAGCCGCAGGTCGGGCAAGCTTTTTGTTCCAAGCCTTTTAACCATTCTCCACTTTCTTGTCCACTATGAACCTTGCCCACTGCTTCAAAAACAGTAATAAGGTTCACTTCCTTCCCTTCGAAACGCCCAGGGAGCATTGGCC
>CALBJS010000187.1 GCA_937892995.1 uncultured Peptococcaceae bacterium
AAGATATCTTAAGGGATAAGTGTACGGAATGTGGAGTTTGTATGGCGGTTTGTCCTAGCGATGGTTTGGTTGATAGGGATATGAATAGACTCGGTAAATATCTTTTTGGAGATGGTAAGATTACTCTGAATTGTCCCTTGGCTGAACCTCTAGGTTATGAGATAGCTTGTCTGGGTATGTTGGATAGAGATGCTTGGACAACTCTAATTCTTCTGGCCGACTCTAGAGAAGTTGAAATCTTAACGGGTGATTGTGGAAGCTGTGATGATAGACCTGCCTGTGTAGTTAGTGTTGCTTTCTTAAAAGAACTGCTTCAAGCTCAGTCTGAGTCTCCTCAATTTAAAATTAAAGTTTTTCCTGCCCAGGGGGATTCAAATAAAGAAGGGGGAAAGGAAAATAACCTGGACTCAAATAAAAAGAAAGTCGAACCAAGACTTAGCTTACGTCAACAAGGAAAAGATAAAATAAAAGACTTATTTCCAGCGATCGAAGCGGAAGAGACCTATAATATTCCTAAAACGCGTCAATGGTTTGCCCAAGCCCTTAGTCTTAATCCCGAAAAAAAGATACCCTATAAGGCTATCAAAGCAAATGAAAAATGTACTAGTTGTGGAGTATGTGCCAAGATATGTCCACAGGATGCACTTCAACAAGTGCAAAGGGATGGTAAAATTCGCTTAATATATGAGCCGTTAAAATGTGTCCAATGTTCGCGTTGCGTAGACATTTGTGGCCCCGGGGCCCTAAAATTTGAGTATGTAGATTTTTCTCATAAATTCCTTACAGGTAAAATATTGCTGATTGAAACATTTGCAAAGTACTGTGCTAAATGTGGTAAACAGATTTTCCATAATATTGAACCCCAATTATGTATGGCCTGTGCTTCAAAAGATTCTAGCCTAAAAGGAATTCTTTACTAGTTAATGAATTATAAGTTAACCCTTTCCATTCCTTTTGATGAATATTAGCAAATCAAACAATAAAAGCGAGGATAACAATGGCAAAGAAAAAGATAATCGTAATAGGAGGGGGGGCGGCTGGAACCATGGCTGCCGGTCAGGCTGCCTCCAAAGGGGTAGAAGTAGTCCTTGTAGAGAAGACGGACAGACTTGGAAAAAAAATTGCTATTTCCGGTAAGGGTAGATGTAATCTTACCAACGCAGGTGATATAGCAGATTTTGTCAAGTATTATCCGGGGAATGGCAAATTTTTATATGCTGCTTTAAAAGAATTTGATAATCAATCTTTGATTCGATTTTTTCTTGAACATGGTATAAAGACCAAGATAGAACGAGGAGGCAGGGTTTTTCCAGAGTCGGATGATTCTGAAGAAATTGTAAACGCCTTAAAAATATTCCTTGATAAAGCTGGGGTTCGAATAATTCTTGACCAGGCAGTAAAAGAAGTAATTGTGAATGAACAGAAGCAGGTTACTGGAGTTAAGATGACTCAGTCGGAAGGGATTTTCAGAGCAGATGCGGTGATAGTCGCTACAGGTGGTGCTTCTTATCCTAGTACTGGTTCAACAGGTGATGGATATATGATGGCAGAAAAGGTAGGGCATAAGGTTATTAGCCCCTTACCGGCACTTGTTCCGTTACGTACTTTGGAACAATGGCCAAAGGAAATTCAGGGACTAACTTTAAAGAATGTTGAGGTATCTATTTGGATTGATGGGAAAAGGGAAGCAAAGGAGTTTGGGGAGATGCTATTTACTCATTTTGGAATTTCTGGTCCCCTTATCCTTACCTTAAGTCGTATTGCCTCTCATGCTTTGAGGGATAGGAAAAAAGTAGAAGTGAAAATTAACCTTAAGCCGGCTTTAAGTTTTGAACAACTTGATTTAAGGATTCAAAGGGATTTTGTTAGATATAATAATAAGCAATTCAAAAATTCATTTGAAGACCTTCTTCCCAAAAGTATGATCCCTGTTATAGTAACGCTCTCAGGAATAGAACCTGAGAAACCTATTAACCAAGTGACTAAGGAAGAGAGAAAGAGATTATGTCATCTTCTCCAGGAACTATCTCTTACTGTGATAAAGACTCTAGGGATGGGTGTAGCCATCGTAACATCGGGGGGGGTGGATGTTAAACAGATCAATCCTACCACAATGGAATCACGCCTGATTAGAGGCTTGTACTGGGCGGGGGAAGTTATCGATATAGATGGTGTTACAGGGGGTTATAACCTGCAAGCCGCTTTTTCTACTGGTTATAAGGCTGGGAAAGCGGCCGCATATTATGTCAAGCGAGTTACTACCTAGAAAGCGTATAATAGATACATACCGAGAGCAAATCTACACGGAAAAATGGTTTAAATACGTTAACTTTAGTTTAGGTAATAAGTAAGTTCTTGACTCCGGTATGACAATTCTTTTTGATGCATATATACTACTGAGGTGAAGTAAGTGATGCATCCCAAAAGGTTTTTGTTCCGGCCTAAAATAAATCGAAATAGAATGTCTACTAAGCGAAATTTTTTCTTAAATAGTTTCAAAAAAACGCTTCTTAGGGTTATGGCTCTTTGTGCTGTATTACTTGCAGTTTTTCAGTATAGAGTAATTATAGATCCAGTAGATTTTTATCTAAAAGTAGCAGGAGATCTTGATTCTCCCGCATTTAAATATGAACAATATCTAGATGAAAAACAAATCAAAAGCGGCCAGAATACCGGAACCATTAGTCTTTATTTTAACGCAGAACCTGAGAGTGCGGTTATGGTAAAACAAAATGAAGAGGTTATTGGGGTAATTGGAGCAGGCACTAGTATTGAAGTTGAACCAGGAACAATTTATCTTGATGCCACACACCTAACCCACCCTGTTACAGTTCAAATAATCTTAAACGAGAAAAATTATCAGATAGAATTGAACAACGATATTAAAAGGTTCGATATTCAGATCAAATCGAAATCATCTTCCTGACACCTTGGTTATTCTGATAAACTTCATAAATACTGCCAAATATTTGGCAATTTAGCTGATCAGGACTTTTTTATGTTTTGCTTTAGGCTTTATTAATTTATATAATGTCATTAATAGTTAATTTCTAATTCTATAACTTCTATAAAAAATATTTGGAGGTGCTTAGTGAGGTGGCAACTGAGAGTAAAACGGTAGCACTTGCTGCTTTGAAAATGGCCATGAGTGAAAGTAGAGAAGAAGAGAGTGTCCTAAAACAGCAGTTTTTTCATGATGGGATTAAGACAGTTGCCGTAGATTATGGCGGGGATTATTTGGCATCTATCAAAAAGTTGGTGGAACGGGCTATTGTTGCATCCAAAAGGGAAGGGGTCATTAAAGATACTCACGGAGATGAAGGAGCTGTGGCTGGTGCTACCAGGGAAGCATTAAGTCAAATTATTTCTAAAGCGGCCGGATTAAATATCGGGGGTAAAATAGGGATCGCCCACAAGGGAGACCACTTAAGTGTTGCTGTTTTCTTCGGAGTGGGATTACTTCACTTAGACGAAGTAGCAGTGGGGCTTGGACATCGAGTTGCTCCGAGGAATTAAATCGCTATACTTCAAAAGTACAATAGATGGTGATAGCTATTTTAGAGGTATCAAAAATCTAGGTTTTTTTCGAATGTTTTGGCGTTCTTAGAATCATCTACTCAGATATTGTTCAGATAGGTATAGTATGCTAAAATATCTTAGTAACTCTGTACGCTATTTTTTATATAAATTATGTTGCCGTAATATATAAATTGTGCAATATCACCTATCCTAAAAACGAACAGCAAATCAGTTAATACTATGCACTCTGCTGGCGGAGTGTTTTTTTATTGCCACTATATAATTAGATGATAGATATATAAGTGAATAAATAATTGAACCAGAATTATAAAAGGATAAAATAATATAAAAAATAATTAGAGAGATGCCAATGAAAGAAGAATGGTCTAAAAAAGGAATTGAAAAATGAACACTAAGGGCTTTTTGTATGGGCTACGTCAATCTATGACTATCGGGGTTGGATATGCCCCTGTAGCCTTAACGTTCGGAATATTATCTTTGAAAAGTGGACTAACAGTTTGGGAATCAGGATTTATGTCTTTATTCGTTTTTGCTGGTGCCTCCCAGTTCATTGCCATACAGTTAATCGGACAGGGTGCAACCATTTGGGTTATAGGGATAACTACATTAATAGTAAACATCAGGCATATCTTAATGAGCTTCTCCATGATTCGTTTTTTTTCAGGAATATCTTTAGGAAAGCTTGTTTTATTAGCCCAGGGAATAACGGACGAGTCTTTTGTTCTTAATTCGAAATTATTGGAAGAGATCCCAACTTCAGAAGAACGAAGTAAAGTGGCCTTGGGGGTAAACTTAGGGTCTTTCTCATTTTGGGTAGTATTTACCTTTATTGGTGCTTGGTTAGGAAATAAGATCAACATAATATTTTCCGGTTTTGATTTTGCTCTTTTAGCTCTTTTCATTGTTTTAACGATAAGTGCTGTCAATAGGGATAATCTGTTAACCTACTTGATAGCAGGGCTATTCGCTGTCTTTTTTAGAATGTTAATACCTGGAAAGGCCTACCTCCTTTTAAGTGTTATCCTAGCTTCGGCACTCGGGGCTTGGGTAGGACAACGAAAAAGGGCTAATTAGTGAGGAGGAGAACTAGTGGGAATAGAAATTATTAAGATAATTATGCTTATGGCTGCTGTTACATACGGAGCGAGGGTGCTGCCTTTTCTTTTGTTTCGCAATAAGAAGATTGATGGTTTTTTAAAATCATTTATTCAGCTTATTCCGGTGGCCTTATTGGCAACTTTGGTAATTCCAGAATTAATTCTATCTTCCAATAATGATTTGACACTATATAATCCTTTTCTGCTTACAGGAATATTGACATTTATTTTTGCAAAGATCCTTCCAAATCTTTTTTTATCTGTTCTTTTTGGAATGATAGTATTTTGGGGTTTTGCTAAAATAATATAAGCTCCCCTAGGGGAGCTTATCCAGTATGCAAATCACGGATATGGTTCAGCAATTCAAGCATCAGGCTCATGGGAGGTTATATAACCATCGTCATAATCCAGCTTTCTATTACCAATATTGGACGTCATGCTCTGAATGCGGTTGCTTATTTCTTTACCATACCTCTTATAAGAAAAACCAAGTAAAAATCCCCCTAGGACGGCGGAACCCATCGTAAGCCAATTATTCTTAGATCTTCTTGAAAACATTTGGTATCAGCCTCCTTTTGATACTACCTAAGTTAAAAAAGTAGTTCAAACCTGTTATTTATTAAATGTATTTCTTATAATTATTATGCTGTGGATATATTAAAATTAAACAAGGATAATTCTTGCAAAAAAAATGAGGGTGAAAAAATGGCGGATGAGGAAAAATTAAAGTCTGCGGAATTAGAGAAAGATGAAAAGGAATTATTTCTAGAGGAATTTAACGGTATTAATAGATCAAAATTAGATCAAAAAGTACTATTAAGTATCTTTGTGGGAATAATAGCCATTTTCTGTTTGATGATAATTATTAACGGTTTCATTTTTAGGAATACTTCGGATCAAAAAACAGCCTATTATATATCTATCTTAACTTCCAATACTCTATTTGTAATTCTTATCTTAATCATCAAAGTTGGTAAGCATTTTAGCTGGGCAGAACTGGGATGGAAAAGTGTGGAATTTATTCCTAGTTTAAAGGATATCCTGAAAATATGGGGGCTTACTTGGCTAATCCAAATAATATATATGCTGATTATTACCTTTTATGGGATTATCCCGACGGAGAATGAATTAGTTGAACTTTTACAAAAACCGACATTTTTTGCTCTAGTTGTAAATATTCTTCTAATTGCCATAGCCGCTCCTTTTATAGAAGAGACCCTTTTTAGGGGGCTTCTGTTTGGCACTTTGAAAACCTATTTTGGATGTTGGAGTGCAATTATTATTAGTGCTGCTATTTTTTCAGCCTTACATTTTGAATTAATAGGCTTCGTTCCTAGATTTGCTTTAGGGATAGGGTTAGGCTATCTTTATGTTAAACATGATTCTATCTATCCTTCTATCGGATTGCATGCTCTTAACAATCTTTTCGCAATAATATTAATATCAGTATTTTCCTAATAGTACAATACTGTAAGGAAAGATTTTGCTGTGGTATAATTTAAAACATGAATAAGCGGATAGGGGTTAGAATTTTGGATACGAAGAAGGGAAAATTTCAACATATAGCGATTGATGGCCCTGCTGGAGCTGGGAAAAGTACTGTAGCCAGAAAAGTGGCTGAAAAGTTGGGTATCTGCTATTTAGATACAGGTGCTATGTATAGGGTTGTGGCTTACAAGGTTCTTGCGGCGGGCATCTCTCTTTTAGACGAAGAGAAAGTGACGAGTATAGCTAAAAATACTAAAATAAGATTTGGTTATAGTGAAGAAAATTCTGTTTATTGTGATGACAAAGATGTAACAGATCAAATTCGGAGTCCCGAGGTAAGCAGAGCTGTCTCAGTAGTAGCTTCTTATCAAGGAGTGAGGGAAAGTATGGTAACGCTCCAACGTCAAGAAGCAACAAAAGGAAGCTTGGTGATGGATGGTAGGGATATAGGTACTTATGTGCTTCCGGAGGCAGATGTAAAGATTTATCTTACCGCTCTTGCTGAAGAGCGTGCTAAAAGAAGATATCTAGAACATATTGAGGCAGGAAAAGAGAGTAACTTAGAACAGGTATTACTAGATATAGAGACTAGAGACAGATTAGACTCTGAAAGAGAACATGCTCCGTTGAGACCGGCCGAAAATGCTATCATTCTTGATACTACCGGATTAAGTATTGAGGAGGTAACAAGGAAAATAGTGAAGATTGTTAGGGAGGCTTAATGTGAAATTCTATTTTTTCGCTAAAAGGGTTCTCACTATAGTCTTAAAAATTAAAGGCTATCGAGTACAAGGATTGGAAAACCTCCCCGCCCAAGGGCCTGTTATAATAGCTTGCAATCATATTAGTATGTGGGATCCTGTTATTGTAGGTTGTACCTTGCCTAGGCAAGTATTCTTTATGGCTAAAGAGGAGCTTTTTCAAATAAAATTATTAGGTAAGGTTTTTAAACAACTGGGGGCTTTTCCCGTAAAAAGAGGACAGGGAGACATTAGGGCTATTAGAAAATCCCTCATTGTACTTAAAAAGGGAAATATACTTGGGATATTTCCAGAAGGGACACGCTCTAAATCAGGGGATATTCAGGAAGCTATGGCGGGAATCGCTCTCATTATGGAAAAGAGTAAAGCACCCATTCTACCAATTAAGGTTTATGGATCAAAAGGACTACTAAAGCAAAAAAGGGGAAACATAGGAATAGTTATTGGGAAACCAATTTTTGCTCATGAAATGTCCTTACCTGAGGGAATAGAAAATCGTCGTTTATGGCTTGCTAATGAGATTATGAATCTGGTAAACCAGATGTAAAAAATGAGGATGTTGAAAAAAACATAAATAAGAAGGAATTTTGTCTTTCTCAGCGAAATTATTTGGTATGCATAAAAAGGAGGGCAGTATTATTGGTTATTAAGCGAGCGGGAAAAGCAGGATTCTGTTTTGGAGTAAAAAGGGCAATAGAAATGGCCGAGAAGGCTGCTTCGAGAGGCAATACTGCTTCCTTGGGACCGCTTATTCATAATCAACAAGTAGTTGAACAGCTTACAAAAAAAGGAATAAGGGAAATACAATCAATCAAAGACGTTAGAGAAGGACAACAGCTAGTTATAAGATCGCATGGTGTACCGCCGGAGGTTTATTCAGAAGCAGAGAAAAGGGGCCTCATAATTATTGATGCGACATGTCCTTATGTTCAAAAAGCTCAGAGGCTTGCCGCCAAATCATCTAAGGACAGCTTTATAGTAGTGGTAGGGGATAGAAGTCATCCTGAAGTAATTGGTATTCTGGGATGGGCGGGTGAAAATTCTAAGACTATCGAGACTTTAGAAGAAGCTAAGGAATTATCCAACTACCCTAGTATAGCTGTATTGGCACAAACTACCCAGCCTAAGAATAATTACTTTGCCATTACTGAGGAATTAAAAAAACATACAGATAATCTCATAATCCATAATACGATTTGTAGTGCAACTGAGGAACGACAAGCTTCGGCAGACGAACTGTCGAAAAGTGTTGATGTCATGATAGTTGTAGGAGGGCGTAGTAGCTCAAATACACGTAAACTTGGAGCTATCTGTAGTGGGAAAACCAAGACACACCTAATTGAAACGGCTCATGAATTACAAGAAATCTGGTTTCAGGATGCTAAAAACGTCGGTTTGACGGCAGGAGCTTCTACGCCGGATTGGATAATCGAGGAGGTTTACAAAAAAATGTCGGAAATTATGGAAAATACAAATGGGGCTTTAGAAAAAGACGAAGTCACTAATGTTGAAGATGAAACGGTGGAAAAGGAGGCTATTGCGGAAGAAGAACCTGTACAAGAAACCGCGGTTGATTCTCCAACAGTCAGCAGCGATGAAGATAGTACGATGGAAAGTTTTGACAGCCAACTGCCTAAAATTTATGGTGGGGCTATTGTAAATGGTACTGTAGTTAAAATTACGAATGATGAAGTTTTTGTAGATATTGCTTGGAAGTCTGAAGGAATAATACCCATCGACGAACTTGCTGCGACAAAAGTCTTAGATATCAATGATCATGTTAAGATAGGTGATACGATCTCAACGATGGTCACTAGAGTAGAGAATAAAGAGGGTTATACTGTTCTTTCGCGTAGGCGTGCTGCAGAAATAGAAGCCAGAGAGCGTCTAGCTAAACTAGCCGAAACTAAAGAAGAAATCCAAGGGAAAGTTACAGAGGTAGTTAAAGGTGGTCTCCTGGTTGACCTTGGAATGAGAGGCTTTGTCCCAGCTTCCCAGATCGAATTAAGTTTTGTTGATGACCTAAATAAATATATCGGTAAAAAACTTAGATTAAGAGTAATCGAATTTGATTCTTTCAAGAAAAAACTCGTTCTATCTCAAAAGGTTATTCTTGCTGAAGAACAGTTAGAGAAGCGAGAAGAACTTTTCCGAACCCTTCAGGAAGGGGATGTTGTCAAAGGTATTGTTCGCCGTCTTGTCAGTTTTGGGGCGTTTATTGACTTAGGTGGTGCTGATGGTCTCCTTCATGTCTCTGATATGGCTTATTCTAGGGTAAATAATCCGTCCGAAATAGTAAAAGTCGATGATGAAGTTGAAGTTCAGATTTTACGTGTGGACAAGGAAAAAGGCAGGATTTCCTTAGGGCTTAAACAACTGAAAGTAAACCCATGGTCTGTTATTGCAGAAAAATATCCTCTTGGTGCTATAGTCAAAGGTAAGGTTGTCAGGATAGCTGTTTTCGGAGCATTTGTTCAACTGGAGGACGGCGTTGATGCTCTAGTTCATATTTCCCAGCTTGCAGACCACAGGGTGTCGAAGGTAGAAGACATCGTCGAAGTAGGGCAAGTAATAACTGCGAAAGTAATTGAGTGTAAACCCGAAGGAAAAAGAATAAGCTTAAGTATTAAGGAAGTACTTCTTGATTCCCAAAAAGCGAGTGACCAAGAAGCTCTAGATAGTCAACAGGAGTCGCCAATAATAACTATAGGTGATGCTGTGGGAGATATTCAGGATAATAGTAGCAAGGAATAATTAAACTGTAGCATACTCGAATTAAATGACTTCTTGCTCTGGATAGCAAGAAGTCATTTCACTTGAGGTCTTTCTTCAGAATGGATAATCTATACTTGTTTTTTACTAGCGATTAATAGAGCAGGGGGTTTAGAAATGGGACAAAAGACTAAACGAAAAAATCCGGACTTTATCCTTGTATTTACTTCTATAATCCTCCTAGCCATTGGCTTGATAATGGTTCTAAGTGCAAGCTCGCTATTCGCTTTCAATGAAACCGGAAACTCCTATCATCTTTTTTATAAACAATTAAAATGGGCAGGCCTTGGTCTGATAATAGCTTTTATAACAATGCTTATTCCCTATAAATATTGGAAAAGGGTCTCTGGAATAGGGATCCTAGTAAGTGTAACCTTATTATTATTGGTAAAGTACAGTGATTTGGCTATATCAATTAAGGGTTCAACACGTTGGTTAAATCTTGCAGGAATCTCTGTTCAACCTTCGGAAATTGCCAAACTATCCCTTGTCCTTTTTTTAGCCTATATCTTTAACCGTTACCCGGTAAAGAAAATTACCGACTTATTTTTACCGTTTTCGGTTATGGGTATCATTTTGTTATTAGTCTATAAACAACCGGATCTGGGAACTATGATCGTTATAGTATTGGCCTGTGGATTTATGATTCTAATGACGGAGCTATCTACAGCATATTTTGTAGTTGCTATCCCTCTTTTACTTATACCGGGGTTCTATCTTGTCAAGAATACTGAATACCAGTGGAATAGGATCTTAGGATGGCTTTATCCTTGGAAGTATGCCTCTACATTTGGTTATCAGATGGTTAATGCCCAGATAGCATTTGGAACAGGTGGAATATTTGGGATAGGAATTGGTCGGAGTAGTCAAAATGCCTATTTGCCCGAAAATTATTCCGACACGATTTTTGCGGTTATTGGTGAAGAATTTGGCCTTTTTGGAGCATGCTTTGTATTACTGTGTTTTGTTCTACTTATTAGTAGAGGATACCTGATATCAAGGCAATGTCCTGATCGTTTTGGCCA
The DNA here is from genome assembly GCA_937892995.1 of uncultured Peptococcaceae bacterium. Lineage (GTDB taxonomy): Bacteria > Bacillota > Desulfitobacteriia > Desulfitobacteriales > Syntrophobotulaceae > CALBJS01. The sequence goes on from CALBJS010000187.1 coordinate 10,684, forward strand.
ATTACTAGGGTTTGGTATTACCTCTTTATTAGCTACCCAAATAGCAGTTAACCTTTGTGTTGTAACAGGTCTCCTTCCAGTAACAGGGATAACGTTGCCTCTAATTTCTTATGGTGGTAGTTCTTTAGTAATAACTATGTTAGAAATCGGTATTTTACTTAACATATCTCGCTATCGTGAGAATTAATATCTTAATGAAGTAGGTATGAAGGCAATGATTAGGATATATTAATAAATCAAGGGATGGGAAGAGCTTGGCAAAGGGTTTGAAGGTATCTAAGGTGCAAAGAGAAAGCATTGCTGCTGAGATGGAGATCGAACCGGGTGATGTTATTCTTCAGGTTGATAATCAAGAAATAGTTGATATTCTGGATCTACATTACTATACATCAGATCGGGAATTTACCTTATTTATAGAAAAAAAGAATAAAGAAATCTGGAGATTAGAAATTGAGATGGAGCCAGGGGAGATACTGGGTATAGAGGTTAGCTCTGTTAGTGCTAAGGGTCTGAAGAAATGTAATAATAATTGTATTTTTTGTTTTGTAAAACAAATGCCATCGGGAATGAGAGAATCCCTTTATGAGCGGGATGACGATTACAGGCTCTCAGTTACTCAAGGTAGTTATATTACTTTATCTAATCTTACTTCCTCTGAATTCCAAAGAATATTAAATTATCATATTAGCCCATTATATATTTCTGTTCATGCTTGGAATCCTGAGGTTAGAAGAAGACTCATGGGAAATCCTTTGTCGGGAAAACTTCCGGAGCAAATAGAAATGCTTGCTGGAAAGGGCACAACACTGCATACCCAGATTGTCTTAGTTCCTGGTTATAATGATGGTATGATTCTAGAGGAAACTGTCGAAAAACTTGCACGAAATTATCCCGCGGTTCAGTCCATTGGGATAGTTCCGGTCGGTTTGACTAAACATAGAGCGGGTCTTGCTAAACTCAGAACAATAACTTCAACTGAAGCCAAAAAACTTTTAGAATCAGGAATGGATTGGCAAAGAAAGTTCAAGATTAGAACAGGTAAGAATCTTGTCTATTTTTCAGATGAGTTCTACGTACTTGCTGAATGTGATTTTCCCCAGGCTAGCGAATACGATGACTTTCCTCAATTAGAGAACGGAATAGGTATGACGGCAAAACTTTATTCAGAGCTTTCTTTGTATTATTCTAACCTTCCAAAAAGAATATCCGGCAGAAGGATTCATATAGTAACCGGAGTGTCTGCATCGGGTTTTTTTAAGTTTTGGGCTAGAAAATTAGCCCAAATTAAGGGCTTAGAAGTATCTGTCCATGAAATAGTAAATAATTTTTTTGGGTCTACGGTTACCGTGGCCGGGTTGTTAACTGCTCAAGATATTGCTGCCCAACTAGGAGATCTTCAAGGAGAGTATTTTTTAATTCCTGAGGTTATGCTAAAGGCGGATGAAAAAATCTTCCTAGATGGTTATGATATTTTTTGGCTGGAACAACGCGTTAATGGTAAGATAGTAGTTATAGAGAATAACGGTAAGGCATTTTTAGAAGGTATACTGGGAAGGGAATTGGAGGTGCTTGATAATGAGTAAACCTATAGTAGCGATAGTAGGGCGTCCTAATGTTGGAAAATCTACCCTTTTTAATAGAATTGTCGGGGGTTTGGTTGCAATTGTTGAGAACACACCCGGTGTTACGAGGGATAGGCTATATTTTGATGCTGAATGGCTTGGTAGGAAATTTACCCTTATTGATACTGGTGGGATTGAATTTAAAGATGAGACAACTTCGCTTTCGGCCAAGATGAAACAACAGGCTGAAGTAGCTGTTGATGAAGCTGATGTGGTCTTATTTCTTGTAGATTCTAAGACTAAGGTAACACCGGATGATGAGCAGATTGCCCAGTACCTGAGAAAAGCAAAAAAGCCAATCTTGCTAGTTGTCAACAAGGTTGAGGATTTTACAAGTTTTGAATCTGAGGCTCATGAGTATTTGGCTTTAGGGTTCGGGGATTCAATACCGCTTTCAGCCGTACATGGGTTAAATATCGGTGATTTGCTAGATACTATTGTTTCAAAGTTTCCTAAGGAAACTAAAGAGGATTATGCACCTGATGTGATCAAAATAGCGGTGATAGGTAGGCCAAATGTAGGGAAGTCTTCTATTATAAATATGCTTCTCGGAGAGGAAAGAGTGATTGTCAGTAATATTCCGGGTACTACTAGGGATGCCATCGATACACCGTTCACCTATGAGGATAGAAATTATATACTTATCGATACCGCCGGTATCAGAAGAAAGAAGAAGATAGCGGAGGTTACTGAGAATTACAGTGTTATTCGTTCTTTCAGAGCTGTTGATAGAGCTGATATCGTACTTATGGTCATTGACTCGACTGAAGGTGTGACTGAACAAGATAAAAGGATTATTGGTTATGGCCATGAGGAGGGAAAAGGTCTGATTTTAATTATCAATAAATGGGACCTTATTACGAAAGATGATAAGACATTAAATAAATATGAAAAAGAGGTAAGGGAAGAATTATCTTTTGTCGGTTATGCTCCAACCCAGTTTGTATCGGCTAAAACAGGACAAAGAGTAAACAAAATTATGGATTTGGTTGAATTTGTTGCCGAGCAAACCAGTAGGCGTATCTTGACCAGCACTCTTAACAGTTTATTAAGGGAATGGGTGCATCTTAATCCTCCTCCTTCTGATAAAGGAAAACGACTTAAAATATTATATGCTACTCAAAGCAGTGTTCAACCTCCTACTTTTATTTTCTTCGTTAATGATCCTGAGCTTGTACATTTTTCGTATCGTAGATATTTAGAGAATCAACTAAGAAAAAACTTTGGCTTTGAAGGATCACCAATTAGACTTATTATGAGAAGAAGAGATGAGGAGAATGATTAAAAATGTCAGAGTATTTTGTCTTTTTAGTTGCTTATCTTCTGGGTACTATTCCCTTTGCTTATCTGGCAGGTAAGGTTAAGAAGCTGGATATTCGTCAACATGGAAGTGGCAATATGGGAGCAACCAATACCTATCGATTCTTGGGTAAAAAATGGGGGATAAGTGTCTTAGCGGGGGATGCTATTAAAGGTGGAGTAGCAGCCTATCTATGTTTTATATCATTCGGGCCTTGGGGCGGTGTGGTAGGTGGAATTCTAGCGATGATCGGACATAGTTGGAATCCTTTCTTTGGTTTCAAGCCAAGCGGAAAAGGCGTAGCTAGTGGATTAGGAATTATTACAGTGCTAATGCCGAAGGTTATGATCATCTCTATTAGCGTTTTCATTTTAATAGTGGCAGTTAGCAAGTATGTTTCCCTTGGTTCAATTCTTGGAGCTTTAACTGTGCTTGTTATGGTTTTCGCTTTTCAAGAACCTAATGCTTACAAACTATTTGCCCTAATTGGTGTTTCTCTGGTTATTATTAGACATCGTACAAATGTAAAACGCATACTTAATGGTACCGAAGCAAAATTCGGGCAGAAAAATGAGGAGTGATGTTATCGTGAAAAAGATTGCTATTTTTGGATCTGGTAGTTGGGGGACGGCGATTGCCCTTCTTTTGGTAAGGGCGGGACATAGAGTTTCGCTTATTGGAATATTTTCAGATGAGATTGACTTAATGAAAAGAAGAAAGGAAAATGTCCCCTACCTTCCGGGAGTATTCTTACCGGACGAAATACTTCCTACTACTGATCTTGCGGAGATTGATGCCGAGGCCGTTTTTCTTGTTGTACCTTCTCATGCTGTAAGGGAAAGTGCCCGTTTAATCAAGCCTTATTTGAGACCAGGTTGTATAGTTGTGAACGCTGCCAAAGGGCTGGAAGAAAATACTCATCTGAGGCTTTCACAAGCCCTGGAGGAAGAGCTTCCTAAACATCCGATAGCTGTTTTATCGGGGCCTAGTCATGCTGAAGAAGTAGGAAGAGATGTACCCACAGCTGTGGTAGTTGCCTCTGAAGATATTTCTATTGCCGAAGCTGTCCAAGATTTAATAATGACATCTAAATTTAGGGTTTATACTAATCGAGATATTATTGGAGTCGAGCTAGGAGGGGCACTTAAGAATATTATTGCTTTGTGTACCGGGATTCTCGAAGGGATGAATCCTAGAGATAATACTAAAGCGGCTCTTATTACTAGGGGTTTAGCTGAAATAACAAGGTTAGGAATAGCTATGGGAGCGGAAAGGCAGACATTTTCAGGTCTTTCCGGAATAGGGGATTTAATAGTGACTTGTACAAGCCTTCATAGTCGCAATCTTCGTGCAGGGCGTGCTCTTGGAGCCGGTAAACCCCTGGAAGAAGTACTAAGGGAGGTAGGTATGGTGGTTGAAGGAGTAAGGGCTACTAAAGTTGCTTATGAGCTGAGTAAAAAATATGCTATCCCTATGCCTATTACTGAACAAGCGTATAAGGTCTTATTTGAAGGATTAAGCCCAAATGAAGCACTGGCTAATTTGATGATGAGAGGAAAGAAACATGAGACCGAGGATATGGGGATTCTCGGGTTATAAGACCTATTTAGATTTTAGAAAAAAAGAAGCAAAAAAGATATTAATCTTGCTTAATAAGAATTTATGATAGGAATACAAAAGATGTTTCTGTTCCGACACCTTTAAGGGGTGTCATTTTTTTGTATAAAAAACTTAATTATTTAGACATAAATAGGATTTTTTAAAATATAAATATAATGCTTGAGGTGCTAGTCCTGTTAATGAAATCATGAAAAAAGCGAAGTAACTAAAGGGTAGATTTGGGGTCCTTACTAAGGACAGCACACTAAAAGGGAGGGAAATGTTCTATGCAAAACTATAACATTTTCAGCGATATAGCTGAACGGACGGGAGGGGATATCTATTTCGGTGTTGTAGGTCCCGTAAGGACTGGAAAATCTACATTCATTAAACGTTTTATGGAACTTCTAGTCCTACCCAACATCTCCAATGTTTTTGAAAGAGAAAGGGCGAGGGATGAACTTCCTCAAAGCGGTGCAGGTAGAAGAATTACTACGACCGAGCCGAAGTTCATTCCTTCCGAAGCAGTAGAGGTTGTTTTGAAGGATACTATTCGGATGAATGTCAGACTGGTTGATTGTGTAGGTTATTCAGTAAATGGTGCATTGGGGTATGAAGGAGAAGAGTATGAGCCTCGGATGGTGCATACACCTTGGAACGAAGAAGCAATTCCTTTTCAAGAGGCTGCAGAGATAGGTACCCGTAAAGTTATTACAGATCATTCTACCTTAGGAATTGTTGTGACGACGGATGGTTCAATTTCAGAAATCACCAGGGAAAGCTATGTCGAGGCTGAACAAAGAGTTGTTTCAGAACTTAAAGAAATGGGTAAACCATTTGTTGTTATCTGTAATACGACAAAACCATATGCAGAGAATACTATGGAGCTTTGTCGTTCACTAGAGGAATCGTACCAGGTCCCTGTGGTGCCGGTAGACTGTATGGAGATGAACTTCAGTGATATTTCCCAGATATTAGAAGAGCTCCTCTATGAATTTCCTGTAGCAGAAGTTAATATTGAACTCCCTAAATGGGTTGAAGAATTAGAAATCTCTCATCCGATCAGAGCTGATTTCGAGGAGATTATTCAGAAGTCGGTAAGCGATATTAAACGGATAAGAGATATTGATAATGCACTTGATATTTTGGCCCAGTGCCAACATGCTAAAGATGTTATTCTTAGGGAAACTAACCTTGGAACAGGTAAAGCAGAAATTGAGATCACTACCGAAAAAGATCTTTTCAAACAGGTACTAGAGCAACTAACAGGGGTTGAAATCGATGGTGATCATACCCTTCTCCGGATGGTTCTAGATTATAGCAAGGCAAAAAAAGAATGGGATAAACTTGCTAAAGCTTTCGAAGAGGTGCGTACCAATGGTTACGGCGTAGTGACCCCCCAACTCGATGAAATGTTCTTAGAAGAGCCGGAGCTTGTTAAATCTGGTGGACACTATGGGATTAAACTAAAGGCTAGTGCCCCTTCGCTGCATATCCTTAGGGCGGATGTCACCACAGAAATTACTCCGTTGATCGGTACCGAGAAACAAGCAGAGGAACTAGTTAAATATATGCTGGATGAGTTTGAATCGGATCCTAAGAAAGTATGGAGTTCCAATATTTTTGGGAAATCATTGCATGATTTAGTTCGAGAGGGTATCCAAAATAAATTATATAATATGCCCGATAATGTTCAAGTAAAATTGCAGGATACCTTGCAGCGTATAGTTAATGATGGCCACGGGGGCCTAATTTGTATCATAATTTAGATTTTCTTTATAAAAAAGGGAAACATTTGCCGAAAAAATTGGGTAGAAGCGGCAAAGTAAAGCTGCTTATTGGAGGCAGGAATATCCCCTAATGCTGTCTTGAAGGACGTGATTTCTCTCCAAACATGTGAAACGCTAAATATTTTAAGGGTAAGGCTCAAGGAAGAGCCTTTTTTTCTTCAATTATTATAAGGAAAACCTTGTCATTTAACTTTAGCGATGATTTAATAGGGTTAATAGCTATAAAGTTAGGAGAGGAACATGTGAGTAAACAAAAAAAAGATTTTCTCTTGGTGAGTAAAAATATACTTCCTGATGCTATTATTAAGACGGCCCAGGCCAAGGAATTGCTAGCAAAATTCGAAGTGCTAACAATCAACGAAGCTTGCGAGAGAGTAGAAATCAGTAGAAGTGCTTTCTATAAGTATAAAGATGGAGTACTTCCTTTCTACGAAGCCAGCAAAGAAAAAATTATCACTCTTTCTTTGCTTTTAGTTGATAAAGCAGGTATATTGTCCAATGTCTTAAATTTTATCGCGTCCATAGAAGGGAATATCCTTACTATAAACCAAGGAATTCCTTTGCAAGGTATTGCCAATGTGTCTATTTCTATCGAAACCGAGAACATGGAAGAAACGGTTGAAAGTTTATTATCTAATCTTAGCGAGCTTGAAGGAGTTCGTAAGATAGAACTGATAGCTAAAAGTTGACCAACCATATTCTTGGTTCTTATTCTTTATCGCTTGATTTTTTAAAATATGTATGATAAATTATATAAGTGCTTCGAAGAGAAGCGATATTTTTGTTCGGGGCGTAGCTCAGTTTGGTAGAGCGCTACCTTGGGGTGGTAGAGGCCGCATGTTCAAGTCATGTCGCTCCGACCATAATAAATAAAGCCTTTATGGGGCTTTTTTTTGTTTCTCTTGATTTTTTGGAGACCTTTCGGTATGGCAAATAAATCTCATCTTTTGCAAAATTAAAGGAAAAGTGGTTTTTGCTTATTTTTTTAAAGAAATGTAAATATTATTATATTTTTGGGCACATTATATAATAAAACATAGTAAAGGAGATTAATAGAATGGATGCAATGGGAATTATAGGGTGGATTATCTTAGGGGGTCTTGCGGGATGGATTGCAAGTAAATTTACCGGTAATGATGCCAAGATGGGTGTAGGGATGAATATCGTAGTTGGCATCGTTGGTGCCTTTATAGGTGGGTGGATCGTAAATCTATTTGGAAAAATGGGTGTTAGTGGATTTAATATTTGGAGTTTCTTAGTAGCTTTAATAGGTGCAATTATTTTACTTATAATAGTCAATGCTGTTATGGGGAAAAAGCATACCCATAACGCTTAGGATGTTAACAAATTTGTTTTTTGATTAACTTTTCAAAACCTCTCATCAATGAGGGGTTTTTTAATGCTGATTATTTTTGCTATGTTTGGTAATATGTAACAGGATAGCTGAAAGGCGTAATGCAAAGATTATTACAGATTAAGCTCTTTCAGAAATTATGATAAATATAAATAGGATAAGGAAAACATGAAAAAGGCTATTATCGTTGAAGGAAAAACTGATCGTGAACAATTACTTAAGGTTCTTGATGAGCAAGTAGATATAATTTGCACTTATGGGACTATTAATTCAACCAAGCTGGAAAAGATCATTAAGGAGGAAAACTATCATGAAGTATATGTTTGGGTGGATGCAGATGAGGCAGGAAATAAACTTAGGCAGAGCATAAAACATCTTTTTCCTAACTTTCGGCATCTTTATACTAGGAGAATGTATAAAGAAGTAGCTGCCACCCCAAGAGATGAAATCATTAAAATTCTACAAAAGGCACATTTCTTAGTTAAGGAATGCGATGAGTATTATTAGTATATAATTGTGAGTTTTACTACTTATAAGAGGGTAGCGGCATATGTAAGTAGCTATATGTGAGTCTTAACCCCCGAAATAGAAAGATGTCGTTTTTTGAATAATAAACAAGAACATAAGGGAAGGAGTTTTACCCTTGATAACGAATAATATAACTGTTAGCCAGTAAATTAAAGTATTTTTTTCGTTTTTTAATGGTAAAAAGTAAAAAAGGTTTCTAGGGGGAAAAAATGGAGGCTTTAGCTTTTAGTTATCAATCTGAGTTAAGGGCAGTAGAAAAACAAATGAGCGAAGAAATGCTATTTAAATCATCAAGCCTGGAAGACCTTATTGATTTATCGATGAATAATCTAGATCGATACTTATGCCCGGCAGTAGTTCTGGTGGCAAGTAGAATTACAGGGCAAATAGATAGCAAGATTATTTCCATGGCATCAGTCTTTCAATATGTTTTTCTAGCCCATCATATACATAAATTAGTTACTGATGAAAATATGACAGAACGGGACCGTCAATATCCTGTTCTTGTAGGTGACTTTATGTTTGGTCAGACTTTCTTGAAAATATGTAAAGCTGACTTGTTTTCATATGCTAGCGAATTCGTGAAAATTATTGAAATTATTAATGAAGGTGTATTAATGCGCTGGAGATTAAAGAACAAAGAAATGCCTTTAAAGGATTATAAAATAATCGTAGGGAAGGAGAGAGCATCTCTTACAGCGTTAGCGGGAAAACTTGGGGGTGAGTTAGCAGGATTACAAGAGCCTTATCTTAAAAAAATTGAGCATTTCGGTTATTCTATAGGTATGACATGGGCTGCATGGGAAGAAATGATCCACACTTCCCTTGTCCGAGAGTATCTAGCAGAGGCCAAAGGTGCAATTTCTGAGCTGGAGGAATATTTTCCTGTAAAACCTCTAGAAGAATTATATGATTTCTTGTTCCACGAGATTAATTCTAATGCCTTTTTAGCTAATAACAAATAAACTTGTTTTAAAGCGAAAATGGTAATTCAATTTTGTTACTTATTTGGTGTTCTGGGAATAACATGTTAAAATTATTAGGATTTTACTACAGAGAGGAGTATGATTGGTGCGACGCAGGAAAAAGCAGAGAGTAGAAATGCCTTTGCTAGATCATATAAAAGAATTAAGAAAAGTACTCCTTATTTCTGCTTATGCGATTGCCTTCGGTACGATAGCGGGATGGGGTCTTAGTGATTATGCCTATCGTTTTTTAGCCCAACCAATCGTCGGAATTAATGAAGTTAGTTTTATTACTACTACCCCAATGGAACCTGTTCTCGTTAAGTTAAAAATATCTTTAGTCATAGGCTTATTAATTGCACTTCCTGTTCTTTTTTGGCAGATATGGAGCTTTATTCTGCCTGCGTTAAAAAAGAGTGAAAAAAAATATCTATATTTTATCGTACCTTGGTCGATTATTCTTTTTTTAGGTGGCGTCTCCTTTTCTTTCTATTTTGTACTCCCTGTAGGTCTTAAGTTTCTTTTATTTGCTGGTGGAGGAGCTGTGGAGTCAACGCCTTTTGTTACCAAATCTTCTTATTTAAATTTCACTCTGACATTTATGCTTAGTTTTGGATTGGTGTTTCAATTACCTATTGTTTTATTACTCCTCATCAGGTTAGGTTATCTTTCTCCTAAAACTCTTGCAAAACATAGAAAATGGGCCTTTTTCTTCATTTTGGTTTTGGCCGTGATTATTTCTCCTACCCCAGATATTCCAACGCAATTTTTGATGGCCGGTCCTATGTATATGCTTTATGAACTAAGCATATGGCTAGGTTATTTAGTTGTGAGGAGAAGAAAGAAGGAATCAACTATTCTAAACGAAGGGGGAGAGGGGCGGTAGTATGAGCCTAACAGAAATTGCTTTAATCATGTTTGTAGCCTTGATACTTTTCGGCCCTGAGGATCTGCCGGTCGTAGCTAGGACTTTAGGTAAAATGATGTTTCAGGTACGTAAGTTAGTAAATGAAATAGGTAAGGAATTTCATGAGGTTATTGAGACACCGAGTAATGTGATAAATGAAGCACTAAAAGATTCACCAGCCAAAGAAAATACATCTCAACACGAAAAACAGAAAACACAAAATGAAGAACTTTTATCCTATGAGGAAACAGATAATAAAACTATTTCGGAAATCCCGCCCGTAGAAACTAATCCTTTAGCGGAATTACCTTCAGAAATAATATTAAATCCGAAAGATACACAAGCAGGTGAATAATACTTTGAAACATCAGAAGTTATTTAGAGAAATAATAACTGATCTAAAAATAGTGGAGAAAGAACTTGGCAGGTTTCTAAAAGTTAAGGACCCGATTTTGTCACAAACCAGTGTTTATTTACTACAAGCTGGCGGTAAAAGGATGCGTCCGGGATTTACTTTACTTTCGGGAAAATTTTTTGATTATCATTTTGAAAAATTACTTCCTATTGCCATGGCCTTAGAACTTATTCATATGGCAACACTTGTTCATGATGATGTAGTTGATGCATCACTTACCCGGAGGGGACGACCTACTCTTGCGGCCGGGTGGGGAAATACTGTCTCTATAGCAACGGGCGATTACCTTCTTGCAAAGGCTCTGGAACTAATAGTAAGGATAGATGACAAAGAGATTTCCAAGACAATAGCAGATGTTAGTGTTCAAATGTGTCAGGGAGAAATTCAACAAATCAAATGTTCTTATGATATTACGCAAAATTATAAACAATATTACTATCGTATTCAGAGGAAGACAGCTTTGCTTATAAGTTTGTGTTGTAAATTAGGTGCTATGGTATCTAATGCTAGTGAAAGACAGATATGGATAATGAGTACTTATGGACATTGCTTAGGAATAGCTTTTCAGATAGTGGATGATATTTTAGATATTATTGCCGACCCTAAGATGCTAGGAAAACCAGTCGGTGGGGATATTCGTCAGGGTATCATTACTTTACCAATGATTTATGCCTTAAGAGACAGTTCTTATGCCAATAGATTAAAAGAGCTTTTAAGTAAACAGTATAAATCTGAAAATGAAGTTGAGCAGGTTGTTAAACTTATAATCCAATCCGGTGGAATTGAAAAATCGAGAAGGGTAGTTAATCTATATTTAGATAAAGCCATAAAAAACCTTCACGAACTTCCAGATATCCCTTCAAAAGACGCTTTGATTGAATTGGCTCAATTCGTAGGAGAAAGATGTTATTGAAGTAGGATGTTTATGTAGGGGGGAACCATGAAAAGTGGCTCTCTTATTTTTTTGACAAAATTGCATAAGACTAACACCTAAAAGGATGGAAAAAAATAGAATAATAGGCATAGATTACTAAGATAAGGAGCTGCTTCTTTTGGATGAGAAAAAAAGGAAAGATCTACTGCAAAGGCTTGAAGATATGCGTCAATCTAAAGTTATTGTGTATTTTTCTTATGCCCCACTAGACGATAGAATTCTTGTTCCACTTTATAGAGAATTGGCAAACATCGGTAAGACCAAAAAAATTGATCTTTTTCTTCATAGTTATGGTGGGGCGGTAGATACTCCTTACAAAGTTGTTATGCTAATCAGAGAATTTTGTGAGGAGTTCTCGGTGATTGTCCCATTTTCTGCAAAGTCTGCCGCTTCGATGATAGTACTGGGGGCTGATGAAGTCGTGATGGGGCCAATATCAGAGTTAGGGCCTATAGATCCTCTAGTTAAGCACCCCTGTTATAGGGATTTTTGGATTCCCGTACAGGCCCTTAGATGTTGTTTCGAATATATCGAAGAGATGATCTATGACAGTTCCAATCCTGAAGTATCAGAAATAATTATTAACTCTGTCCTTAATAAACTAGATCCGTGGTTAGTAGGTGATTATGAAAAAGCTTTAAAGGCCTCAAGACAGTATGCGGAGTCATTATTGTCTAAATATATGTTAAAAAATGATAAGGAGAAGATTAAGGCAGTCACTTATAATCTTACTAACGGGTATTTCTCTCATGGTTACCCTATTGGTAGGCAAGAAGCTAAAGAAATGGGTCTTTATGTTACTGAAGCTTCGGGAGAATTATGGGAAGTAATTTGGGAATTATACCTTGTCTATCAAACAATGTTTTCTGGGGAAAATTGTTGCAATTTTTCCCTTTCTACGATAGGATAGATTTGTAGAAAATTAGAATAGCCTTTTCCCTTATAAAAAGTCTATTTGTGTTAAATTTTATACATCCATAGAAAAAAGGACGTTCACTGACGTCCTTAATTTTAATAGGAATTATTAATAAAAATTAATAGGCTATTCCAATACTTCTTATACTTAAACATTTTAATGTTGGAAAAAACTTAAAAACAGGAGGAAGCAATGCTTGAGAATAAGGTTGCATTAATAACAGGTGGGGGCACAGGGATTGGAAGAGCTGTGGCCTTAAGATTAGCCAAAGCAAAAGCAAACATAGCGATAAATTATTCGCGTTCTGAAAGAGATGCTCTTGCTACTAAACAAGAGGTAGAAGCCTTAGGCGTAAAATGTGAACTCTATAAAGCTAGTGTTTCATCTGACCAGGAAGTAAGACAAATGATAACCCAAGTTGTAAAGGATTATGGAAGATTGGATATTCTTATTAATAATGCAGGGACTACTCGATTTGTAGCTCACTCTGATTTGGAAGGGATGAAAGACGAATACTGGGATGAAATTTTTGCAGTCAATGTAAAAGGACTGTTCTTTTGTTGCAGGGCTGCAGCTCCTGAACTTAAAAAAACGGAAGGAGTAATCGTCAACATTACTTCTATTGCCGGATTAACTGGATTGGGTAGTTCAATCGCTTATTCTGCCTCTAAAGCAGCTGCAATAAGTGTAACAAAGTCTTTAGCAAGAGTATGTGCTCCTGAAGTGAGAGTATTAAGCATAGCACCCGGTGTTGTTATTACCAGATGGGTTGAAGGCCAAGACGATCATATTGAACGTTTAGCGGGAACAACACCAATGAAAAGGGTCGCTGTGCCGGAAGATGTTTCTGAACTAGTTTACGGAGTAATAGCCCATGCTGGATTTGTAACGGGGCAGACTATAGTAGTTGATGGAGGAGCATTTATTTAGATGAAATTTGGTTCGAAGTGTTTAGAAGCTTCGCACAATATTCTATTATTTCTCTTCGGCGGACGATCCCGATAAAAATCCCTTGGTCATCAGTTACAGGGACGAAGTTCTGGTGGATCGCTCTTGAAATAAGGTCATTGATCAAAGCATTTATAGAGACAGGAGTATTCTGAGTTCGTTGTTCAATCTCATGCAAATGAATTTTTTCGGTGTTATTGAATGTAAGATCGGGAGTGTTTTTAAGTTTCCAGAGAAGATCCCCCTCGGTCAAAGTTCCAGCATAATGTCCCCGAGAATCAATAAGAGGGACCGCAGCATAACCATGGAACTCCATTCGTTCTAGTGCTTGACGCATTGTTGAGTTAACTTTCAAGTAGGCGACGTCTTTTTTGGGAATAAGAAAAAAAGCTATGTTCATAATAATAACCTCTTAATATTTACTTTGAAAAAGTCATTGCGACCAAAGAAAATTATAAACATCAACTGCTAATGAAGTCAATACTGATAAGAATGTGTTATTAAAGTATTCCATATAAAAAGCCTAAATCCTCCCGTTTTAAGGGGGAGGATTTTTAGGCATCAAGATCTATCAGGTGATTAGAATATTACGCCGAGGGCAATAAGGATAAGAATTGCAATTGCAATAATACCTACTCCAACACCACCAAAGACAGGGGTTGGGGCCATTACAGGGGCAACAGGTCTGCAGCATCCGCCATAACCGTACATTATATGATTCACTCCTTTTCCGTTACTTATTTATTGACTTTGAAGCATTTTAAAAAGGAAATATTACTAAAAATATCACCTAGAATAAGATACCCATAGCGATCAGAAGTAAGATAATTACTGTCACGATAGCAATCCCGCAGAAATTAGGGCAGCAGCAACCGCCACTCACACCGCCACCAACTGTACCTTCGAAAGCCATATAAGACACCTCCTACAAGATTTTGGAATTAACTGGAGCACATTGTAATATATGTATTTCGTGTTTATTGTGTGAGCTCTTAATCGAAATGAAATTTAAAATATCTAGGAGGGTGTTTAAACTAAGACTACCTAGTAAGTTTTTATATTTTGTGTGGCGGCTAGCCTGACTTACTTCTTAAAATAACGGGTTATTGTTTTATAAAAGTATAGTATATTGATTACTTTTTGGTAAGGCTCGCCTTAAAATTAAGAGAAGTCCCCGCGTCCGGGGACTTCCTTGCGCAAAGTCAAAGACAACTGCGACTAGATTTTATAACCTAGACATCAATTATCTAGAGACTCTTCAATATGAAATTAACATGGAAAAGCCTTAAAGTCAACGCTTATAAGTAAAAAACTACAGTTAAGTTTTGGGTATTTTTGTGGCCAGATCAAGTTAAATCCCTAAAGAAAGAAGATGAATATTTAGTGTTTTTAGGTTCTTATCGCCTTATTTTACTCTAAATCTAATCATTTAAAGGATTTAGAGAATCATAAATTTCCCAAAGAATAAAGACAACCACAGTAATTTTGGCGATAAAAACGTTCTTTTTTTGCTATCTCCACTGTCTTTTCATATCCGTCTTGTTTTTTAAAATCCGTAGCTAAAAAAAATATTTTCTTATCTTTGGCAATATTATTTCCTATTTTTAGGATCGTTTTGCTATTTTTATGGGGACTAATAGTTAAGGTTGTGGTAAAAGCTTTGATATTATTTTCAAGGGCGTATGAAGCTGTTTTTTCTAGTCTCAGAAGAAAGCATTTATCGCAGCGCTGTCCTTTTTCAGGCTCTTTTTCTAGCCCTATTATAAATTTTGACCATTCATCGTGTTTATAGATTTCCTCAATAAAACGGATATTTTGATGAGACGCGTAATTTTTAAGCTCATCTCTTCTACGGATGTATTCTTCTAGGGGATAGATATTGGGATTGTAATAGTAGATCACGGGGGTATATTCTAAAGCAATTTTTTGTAATACATAGCAGGCACAAGTAGCACAGCATGCATGAACAAGAATTTCTTCCTTCGACATATAAACCTCCAAGATTCCTTAGGAAAGATCATTTTTTCTGGTAATATAATTCGTCTTTAAAAAATTATGAAGAAGAAATTTGGGCTGTTAAGGTTTTCGAGATATAAACCTTCGGACATGAATTAATAAAGGATATTTTATTTAGATAATTTGCTTAATCACTTTTTGAAGAGAATTACCGGAGTTGATAAGAGCTTTTTTCTCTGATTCGCTAAGCTCTAGTTTTAAAACCTTGCTAATACCCGTAGAATTTACTATGGAAGGTAAGGATAGACATATATTTTCTAGACCATAGATACCTTCGACGAGGCTGGATACTGTCAGTATGGAATTTTCATCACGCAGGATAGCCTCTACGATTCTTCTTACTGTCAAGCCAACCGCATAGTAGGTAGCTCCTTTTCTTTCAATAATATGGTAGGCAGCCTTCCTAACATCTTCAAATATTTCTTCCTTTGTATTGCCACTGCAGGTCTTACAGTTTTCGCAAAAAGACTTTATACTTATTCCCGCAATGTTTGTAATGCTCCAGGTTGCGACTTCAGTATCCCCATGCTCACCAAGAACATAGGAGTGGACATTTCTGGCATCAACTCCAACATGTTCCCCTAATAAAGATTTAAATCGAGCAGTATCCAAGACTGTTCCTGACCCTATTACTTTTTCTTTTTTAAAGCCAGAGATTTTATAGGTCACATAGGTGAGAATATCTACTGGATTTGTAACGACAAGTAAAATAGATTCACTACAGTATCTTACTAATTCTGGAATAATGGACTTAAGTATTTCGGTATTTTTCTTGACAAGATCTATTCTAGTTTCCCCAGGCTTTTGATTAGCACCAGCAGTGATGATGACAATACTGGAGCCTTCGCAGTCAACGAAGTCCCCCGCGATTACTTTAGCTGGGCTGATGAAAGGTGCACCATGGCTGAGATCCATAGCCTCACCCTCAGCTTTTAGTTTATTTGTATCCACAAGCACTAATTCTGAGACTAGACCACTTAGCATCAAAGTATAAGCAATAGTCGATCCGACAAAACCCGCCCCAATGATCGATACTTTTGTAGGTTTTATAGTCATTATTATCCCCCTTTTGTTTTTTTATATAAAAGGACAGCAAGGATTTAAGAGTATTCTGCATTCTATTATAGTAATAAACGTAGCTAAGAACAAGAATTGGTCAGAACTACGAAGTAGGTAGTTGCTTGAAAGATTTTAACAATAAAAAAGCCCTGTAGATACAAGACGGTAATGGTCCTTGAGTTTATTATCTATATAAAAAGGAAGTTCAAATTCCGATGTCATCCATGGCAAATTTGAACTTAGGCACATCCTGTGCCGTCAAAAAACCACAGGCGAGCTGGGGCTTAGTTTTCTTGCGTATAATTTGAGACGGGCGATCAATATGGTGGGAACTAAGAGGTTAATTGAGGCCATGAAGGCGTAAAAGCTTTCTTTTTTTGTTTTTATGGCGTTTGCATTTTTGGAAACCGGTAAAAACTTAAAAATCAGGTGCAAAAGTTATGAAAAAATTGATGGATAAATAGCAAGAAACCGCTTGAATAAGCGGTTTCCAGACAAATTATGGTCAAATTGTCCGAAAACTCCCCGTAAACGTTCTCGATTTGGTATAATTATCATA
>CALBJS010000188.1 GCA_937892995.1 uncultured Peptococcaceae bacterium
ACGGGGCTTCGCATCTTATGCTAAACCCAACCACCGGCACTAAAATAACTGAACTGAGAAGGCAGGTGCCAACCTTTTCTCTTTTCTATTAAACATTCTTCCCATCCCGATACGATAAATATATCTGGATTAGCATCCCATATCTCCTTCCAGTCAACCTTCAAGTAACTTCCTCCCCACAAGCTATTATTTTTTATGCCGCGACGGTCATGAATGACCTTGTACATCCATGTCATGGATGGCATGAAGCGGCAACGGCCACGGATGGACTAATGCCGCGGTGCCATGGATGGCAAAGAGCGGCCAAGATTCAGATGAGCTTCGAGTGCCCGGAGGGTGAAACCCCATCTGAATCAAGAATCTGTTTATAAATACGCTTGACTAAGGCCGAAAATGACTGATCGATGAAAATTTTAGGAAAAACAAAATACTCTGTATCCTAAATACAGAGTACATTCTATTTTTAACCGATTAATGTCAATCTTTTATATTACAAGTTTAAATTTTCCCTAACTCCTAGTTCCATATATATTACTTCCTCACCTATGTTTGTGCAGTAGTCTCCGATTCTCTCTAAGTAACGTGTCGTTAGTAGAATATATACACCTTGAGCCGCTAATGACGGATCATTTGACATCATGTCATTAAGCTCTGTAAAGACGTTTTTATAATAATGGTCGACCTCATGATCCATTTCCAACAAGGACCGTGCGAGTTCAACATCTCCGCGTATGAATGCCTCAACTGCCGTGTGCATCATATTAATTACAATCCCAGTCATTTTGGGTAAGTCTATTAAAGGCTTTATTAGTGGAGCAGGTCCTATTCTTATGGAAAGTTTGGCGATATCCACTGCTAAGTCGCCCATTCTTTCCAGAGAAGCAATTATTTTATAACTTGCCACAATCTTGCGAAGATCAGAGGCAAAAGGTTGTTGAGTTGCAACCAAATGAGTACTTAATTGTTCAATTTCCCTCTCCAAATTATTAATTAACTCATCATTTTTTATTACATCTTTAGCAATTTGCAGATCTCTTTGTTTTAAACTTTCCATAGCTTGTTCAATAGCATTATGCACTAAATCACTCATGCTTACTATCTTTTTCTTAAGCTCCATGAGTTGAATATCAAATTTATGACGCATACAACATCTCCTAACATACCGGGCTTAGTCTTAACAGATCCTAAAAAATTACACTGTAGCAGACAACTTTTTTGCATAGAAGATTATATATAAAAAGTATACAACAAAATAATAGAAAGCCCGAGAAGTATCCTATATCCAACAAAAATTTTAAAACTACATCTCTTTAAAAATGCCATTAAAAAAGAGATGCAAAGCAAACCGGTGATACCGGAAACTACTACCCCGCTAACAAAGGGAAGATTTATTTCGCTTAGATTTAAATTGGATATTTCCAATACCCCTGCTCCAAAAATCACGGGTGTCGATAGCAGAAATGAAAACCTGGCCGCTTCCTCCCTGGTATACGAAAACAACCTTGCCGCCGTCATTGTAATCCCTGAACGTGATACCCCAGGAATTAGAGCAACTGCTTGGGCCATTCCAATAAGTAAGGCATCCTGTAGTGTCAAGCTATCAAGGCGTCTTATCTGCCGCGTTCTATCCGAATAGTAAAGAAGGACACCAAACACTATGAGCATTACTCCTACGATAAGAGGAGACCGAAGAGTGTTTTCAATAATATCATCAAACAATAACCCAACCACAGCAGCTGGCAGAGAGGCTAGAACAAGGAACCAAAAAATCCTCCTGTTTTCCTTATCTTTACCGGTTAATGCTGCTCGAAATAGTATAAACCAATCCCTCCAAAAATACAGAACTACAGCAAATAAAGTTCCCATATGAAGAGCAATATCAAAAGTCAGACCAGGAACTTGCCAATCAAATAACCAAGGAGCCAATACTAGATGCCCAGAGCTTGATATGGGCAAAAATTCTCCTAAACCTTGGATGATTCCCATCATCATTGCTTGCCAGATAGACACTTATTTCCTCCTCCAGATAAGAACTGCTATACATTTTACGGCAACATCTAATAAGGTATGCTAAAAACTTTAACTATAATTAGGTGATTCTTTGGTGATCATGACATCATGAGGATGGCTCTCTTTTAATCCGGCAGCAGTCATACGAATAAACCTGGAGTCCTTGCGTAGAGATGTTATGTCAGATGTCCCACAGTATCCCATTCCAGCCCGTAATCCACCAATCATTTGGAATACAGTCTCCGATAAAGGTCCTTTAAAGGGAACCCTGCCTTCTATGCCTTCGGGAACAAGCTTTTGTTCCTTTTCTTGGAAGTAACGGTCACTACTACCTGCTTTCATCGCCCCAATAGAACCCATTCCCCGATAAACCTTATAGCTTCGGCCCTGATAAATCTCAATATCTCCAGGGCTTTCTTCTGTTCCTGCGAACAAACTACCTATCATTACTACCTGGGCCCCAGTAGCTATAGCTTTAACTATATCGCCAGAGAATTTTATTCCCCCATCGGCGATAATCGGAATATTATATTTATCCGCTTCTTGAACACAGTCCATAATAGCCGTAATCTGAGGGACACCGATCCCGGCGACAACCCTTGTCGTACAAATAGAACCAGGGCCGATTCCTACTTTTATAGCATTCGCTCCCGCGTCGATAAGATCTCTAGTTGCTTCCGCTGTCGCTACGTTACCGGCTATGATCTGCAGGTCAGGAAATTTTCGGCGAAGATTCCTGATTGTATCGATAACTCCTTTAGAATGCCCATGAGCGGTATCAACCACGATCACATCTACTCCTGCCTCTTCCAAGGCTTTCGTTCTATCCAAAGTCTCCTGACTAACGCCAACAGCAGCTCCAACCCTTAGTCTCCCCCGTTCATCTTTAGCCGAATTAGGAAATTGCCTGGCTTTCTCAATATCTTTAATGGTTATCAATCCTTTTAGATTCATATTACTATCTACGAGGGGAAGTTTTTCTATCTTATGTTTTACAAGTATCTCTTTAGCCTTTTCAAGGGTAGTCCCAACCGGAGCGGTAATCAAATTATCCTTAGTCATAAGTTCATGAATCAGACGATCGGTCTCCGTTTCAAATCTAAGGTCTCTATTCGTAATAATCCCCACTAATTTCCCCTCAACAGTAATTGGTACACCTGAAATCCGGTAACGAGCCATTATCTCTAGGGCCTCATGGATATAATCATTAGGGCCTAAGAAAATGGGGTTCGTGATGACTCCGTGTTCTGATCTTTTGACTTTATCCACTTCCAAAGCTTGCTGTTCAATACTCATATTCTTATGGATAATACCTATACCTCCTTCCCTAGCCATTGCAATAGCCATACGGGAAGTCGTTACCGTATCCATTCCAGCACTCATCAGCGGAATATTTAATCTTATAGTTGGAGTAAGGTGAGTACTGACATCTACATCTCTAGGTAATATTTCGGATTTCGCAGGAATAAGTAATACATCATCAAAGGTAAGCCCTTCTTTAACAATTCTTTCTACAGTCATGATAAACCCCTTCCCCAAAATACTTTTCTAATTAGTATAACAGAAAGTATTGATATTTAGTAGCTTTCGCCTTTTTTTTTGTTTAAGATATAAATAGGAACCGTAAGAAAAGGATTTTGTATTATGTTCTATAGATTGAAACAATTATTTAAAGCTTTGTTTGGCAAAGTGGAACTTCATGAATATTCTTGGTTGGAGAGAGTGTTGACACCGGATGAGCTTGCCCTATTCTGTAAACAAACACTCACTGAACAAAGGCATGCTTTAGATGTCGCCAATGATATTCTTAACCATAAAGCAGACATAGAAAAAGTCTATGGTAGTAATGTTTACGACGACCTTCTCCTTGCCGCTCTTCTGCACGATTGCGGTAAATCCCTAATTAAACTCCATCTCTGGCAAAGGATAATAATTGCCACCTTTGGATATCTTCCAAGCAAGTTGCGGGAGAAAATCGTCAACAACAATAACTTTCTAAGTAAGACCTTAATAATCTACAAACAACATCCCGCCTGGGGAAAATGGCTAGCATCCAAAGCTAAAATGAATGAAAATATTCAGGAACTGATCCTGAACCATCACACCCCGGGTAATCAATTGGAACAGCTTCTATATGAGGCTGATAATAGGCACTAGGCAGAGATATTATGCTGTAATTACTTTTATTCCCTTATGTAGTTTTTTAGTTCGTAAAGCTCAAAATCCCCGGAATGCACCTTTTTACAATCGGACATTCGATATTTTTTAAGGTGTTTAGACTTCTTTTCAAGTTGTGAACTGAGAATGTTTTTCTCCTTTTCTATTTGTTCTAAGAGATCCATTAATACCCTTCTACTTAAACGCAGGTTGTCAAGCTGTTTCTCCAGTTCGTTTATTCTTTTCTTAAAAATAGCTATTTCCTCGTTTGTACTCACTGTTTCATCTCCCGAATATAGAATATACTGTTACTATTCTATACCCGTAAGCATTTTTTTAATCCTTATTCCCCTGAATTCTATACCATAGTTTTTTGTATTATATGTAAGAAAGTATAATTATACTTTCTTACTTTGCAAAAACAATCTGACTCTTTGAACCGCTTCTTCCAAAGAAGCTTCATTTTGAACAAGACTAACCCTTATATATCCCTCTCCGTGTTCCCCAAAGGCGATTCCCGGAACCAAAATAACACCGGCTTCTCTAGCAAGTTCAAAGACAAAGGAAAGAGAATCTTGTTCTGTGGGAACAGGTGCCCAGACAAACATTGATCCCTTTGGCTTTGGCATTTTCCAACCGGCTGAAGCACAGCCATCAACCCAGATATCCCTTCTTCTTTGATAAGTTCGCTGATTTTCTCTGATGGTTGCTTCACCTGAACCGAGGAGAGCAGCTGTTCCCGCCTGGAGTATAGGCCTGAAGGTCCCATAATCTATATTCGATTTGATTGTCTCCAAAGCTTTGATGACCATGGCATTACCTACTACAAAACCCAATCTTACTCCTGCCATATTAAAAGACTTAGAAAGCGAATGAAATTCTACCCCTACTTCTTTGGCACCCTTGGCTTGGAGGAAACTTGCCGGCCTATAATCATCAAAAGATAATTCTGTATAAGCCGCATCATGACAAACCACTATTTTATGTTTAGCTGCAAACTGGGCTACCTGCTCAAAGAAAGATGCCGGAGCAACAGCTGCTGTGGGATTATTGGGATAATTTAAAATCATTAGTTTAGCTTCATCAGCCAGTTTAGAATCAAGCTTACTGAGATCAGGTAAAAATCCATTCTCCGCTTTTAATGGTAAGGGGATTTTTTTGCCTTCCGCTAAGGCTAAACCATCAGAATATATTGGATAGCCCGGATCAGGAATTAAAGCCGCATCGCCTTTATCTATGAATGCCCAAAATATATGAGATATACCATCTTGAGAGCCCATGACAGGTAATACTTCAGTTTCCGGATTGAGATCAACATCGAACCTCATTTTATACCATTCAGCACATGCTTCTCTAAACTCTGGAGTCCCTCTGGTAAGGGTATAATCGTAAGCCTGCTCATCTAGAGCCTGTTCACTAAGGACTTGTCTTACTTCCTTTGGGGGGGCAAGATCAGGACTCCCAATGCTCAAATTAATTAGGGTTTTTCCAGCTTGCTCCATTTCTGTTTTCAGTTCGGCCAGTTGGGAATAAATCGAAGTTTGAAGGTTACTAAGTCTTGATGCAAATTGCATAGGGATTCTCCTCCTTATCATTGGGCTACTTAGCCTCTATCTGATTTTGCTTTATCATTTGTTCCAGTTGATCCACTATATCTAATCCAACGCCCCAATCACCAAGCTCGATTCCAGGCTTTATCCCCGGTCCATGGTAATCCGAGCCACCGGTAGCGATAAGACCCTTTCTCTCAGCAATTTTATGATATTTAATTTTATCATCTAAGGAATGGTCCGGATGAGTAATTTCAATACCCAGTAACCCTTCCTCTACCCATTGCCGAATATCAGATTCAAGATCCTGAACCCCTGGATGGGCAAGGACAGGGATCCCTCCAGAATCATTGATTATCTTGATAGCCTTAGTAGGACTAAGCTTGTATCTAGGAACATAAGCAGGACATCCTATTTTTAAATATCTATCGAATGCCATTTTTATGCTAGCTATATAGCCTTTCTTGACCATGGCCTGGGCTACATGGGGACGACCAACAGATTCTCCTCTAGCGTATTGCAGGACATCAGTAAAGGAGATATCTATTCCCAATTTCTTTAACTTCTCAAGAATTTCCTTGATTCTAAATATCCTCTTTTCCTGAAGATCAAAAAGTTGTTTCTTAAAGCTCTTATTATTCTCGTCCATCCCAAAACCTAGGATATGGACTTCCTTACCTTCCCAGTCTGTATTTATCTCTATCCCTTTAATGAGCAGTATTCCTAACCTTTCAGAAGTCTCCTCCGCTTTTGTCCAGCCAGTAATAGTATCATGATCTGTAATGGCTATGGCTCTAAGTCCTCTTCTGACCGCATGCTCAATAATACCCTCTGGTGTTAATAATCCATCAGAAGCTGAGGTATGACAGTGAAGGTCTGCTTCATATTTGGATTTTTGACACATTATCATTTCTCCCTTAAGCTTATCCTACTCCGTAAACCACGATATTAAACTTACCTAGCTTATTCTAACACATCACTCAAAACCCTGACAAAATTACCATGACATATTTTAATTATTTCCGCAGTACTAAAACCACTTTCTTCAAGTTTCTCAAGCAAAAGCGAAAATCTTGCTACATTTTCCAACCCTTGCGGGGTCGAAGGGATACCATCAAAGTCAGATCCAAAGCCAACCGTATCGACACCGGCTATCTC
>CALBJS010000189.1 GCA_937892995.1 uncultured Peptococcaceae bacterium
CTCTGGAAGTAAACTTCAAGGGTAAAAATATAGCCCAAGTCCTCGACATGACAGTGGACGAGGCTTTGGACTTTTTTGCTTCCGTACCGCGTATCGCTCGGAAATTACAGACTTTGCAAGATGTCGGTTTAGGTTATATCAAGATGGGCCAGCCGGCAACTACTCTTTCCGGAGGAGAAGCTCAACGAATTAAGCTGGCTTCCGAATTAAGCCGCCGAAGTACAGGAAAGACTCTCTATATCCTGGATGAGCCTACTACCGGCTTGCATGTTGCCGATGTGGACAAACTCCTTACCGTCCTTCAACGCCTAGTAGAAGCAGGGGACTCGGTCCTGGTGATCGAACATAATCTGGATGTTATCAAGATGGCAGATTATCTTATTGACTTAGGGCCGGAAGGTGGTAGCCGGGGAGGAGAAGTTGTTGCCGTTGGAACACCGGAAGAAGTAGTAACTTGTCCGGAGTCTTATACTGGCCAGTTCCTTAAAAAGTATTTGAACTAATTCTTCACTTATTTTATAAAATCCAGATTCACCTGCCTTATTTATTTATGAGGATAAGGAGTATTGATTTTTGCCCATAATTTTGGCATTAAGCAAACGCTTATCCGCAAGATAAAGTAAGTTATTTAAGTCGACCTTATCTATCTTCGGGTTCGGATTCCTACCTGATTCAATAGTCGTATTTGCCTTAGGATCTGTCAGAATCGTTTTAATCCCTATGGAACAGGAAAGTCTCTCATTAGACTCTAAAACTTCCTCATGAATACTTGATTTTATTTTGCCTTTGAACGAGTTCGCCTTTTCCAGTTCGGAGATTATTTCTTGGGCAAGCAAGACAGCATTTTGGATATTGATATTTGGTAAGAGAACTGTGAACTCATCTCCCCCCGTCCTAAAGATAAGCCCTGAGTCGTTAATTTGTTTTTTTAGGGTCCCAGCAAATTCTTGAAGTATTATATCCCCTGCTAAGTGACCATAGCGGTCATTGTAGGTTTTGAAGTTATCTAGGTCAATGCATAAGGCGGAGTAACACTGGTAGTAGTATTTAGCCAGTTTGGAATTCTCCTTAAGGATTATTTCTTGAAGATATTTTCGATTATAAAGGGAAGTAAGGGGATCTCTGATGGAAGACTCATAGAGTTTTTTATTAGCTTCCGCCAATTCCTTGGTGCGTTCCTCTACTTTGACTTCAAGTTCGTGGGTGAAGGTCAGCGTTTCTTGTAACCACTTTTTCTGCTTTTCAGAAAGGATTCTGGTATCTAAGGTTACCAAATCCCTCATCAGAAAACATAAAATTAACATGGTTAAGGTATTGGCGGTAATTTGGGGCAAGTAAATCTGATTTAAAAGGAGATGGACTGTTGCACTGGAAGGTTGCCCGCTTAAGAGGGGTATAAAGATGAGGACGTGAATATTTTCCCAGATAAAGACCAGGAGGGTCCATAAGCCAATGGCTTTCCAGCTTAGTTTACTCGGGGAGTTTTTAGTTTTATAGACAGCTAGGGAGGCGACAATTCCTCCTCCTAAGGTTGCTGCGGCACAAGCAAAACCGGTCCAGCCCCCCAGTGTAAAGCGGTAAAGAGAACCAATGATCCCAATTACCAGACTGCAGATAGGTCCCCCTACTATAGCTGAGAAAAAGACTAGCGAAGTACGTAAGTTTGTCTTAACTTCCATAACCGGTATGCCGAAGTTAGAAGTTAATATTATTGGGACTGTGAAAAGAAGGATGCAAATCAATAGGTTGCCAAGAGTTTTCTTCTCCTGAAGCAAGTAGTTAACTATCTTTCTTGAACGGGTAAGTAGGTACATTATTGCAATGTAGCTCAATGTGAAATTGATCAGAGAAAAGATCGTTGCCGACATGTTTTCCCTCCTCATTACCCTTATTGGGTCTATAGTCCTTAAAAGATGGTATATAAGAACTAAAATTATTAAACTAACTTTGTAGAAACAAGTTAAATGGTTATTATTGCTACTATATGGAAACCAAAACTTTTATTTGATATTAACAGAATTTGTCATAGATGGCTAGTAATTTATCAAATATTCTTTATGTTTCGGTAACAAAGATATTTGTGTATTGTGTTAAGCATTGTGTTCTTTTTCCATTATATTCGCCTATTGTATTCGCCCGGTGGAAAAGTGTAGGCAAGGGGTAGACAAACAATACTTTGATGTTATATATTAAATGGGTAACAATTTGCTTTGTGTAGCAATAAGAACTTTGTACCAATTCATAGGAGGAAGACGAGATGAGACAGAAAGTCACCATTCTTACTCTACAGGGGAAAATACAGGCTGGGGAAAAGATCACTATGCTTACCGGCTACGATTACCCCATGGCTCTTCTGGAAGAGAAGGCGGGGATAGATATAATTCTCTGTGGAGATTCCATGGCCATGACGGTTTTTGGACATGAATCTACTCTTAATATGCAGATGGATACTATGATAACTCATGCTCAGGCTGTTAGGAAAGGGGCACCTTCTGCTTTCCTGGTTGGTAAC
>CALBJS010000190.1 GCA_937892995.1 uncultured Peptococcaceae bacterium
GGGCATTGCCGGCACCTATGGCTCGACTAGCTTCGATATAGGGCAACTCTTTGACGGTTAAGACAGAACTCCGTACTATTCTGGCCATTTGTGGTATATAGATCAAAGCTATTGCCAGCATGGCTTTTTCCAGTCCTGCTCCGAGAACGGCAACCACGGCCAAAGCCAGGAGAAGTGGCGGAAATGACAGAAAAATATCGGTGACACGCATCAGAAGAAGATCGATTAATTTGCCATAATAAGCTGAGATGAGCCCCAAGCCGATACCTAAAAGGGCTGTGATAGCAATGACAGTATATCCGACCTTCAGGGATATCCTTGTTCCGTAGACAATCCTGCTAAAAATGTCACGACCTAACTCATCGGTTCCCAGGGGATGGTCATTGTTACCGGTCCAGAAGCCGGGTTGTAATTTATTCTCCAATACGGGATTAATAGGGTCTTCTAAGGCGATGAATGGTGCAAATACCCCGAGAAGCATTATTACTATAACCATAATAAAACTTGCTACGGCTAGCTTGTTTTTTTTAAATTGTTTCAGTGCTATTCCTACAAATGACTGCGGTTTATTATCTTTAATCTTTACCACTTATTTCACCATCCGATTTCTTAATATCTAATACGGGGATCAACATAAGCATAAATTATATCCACAATAAGATTTACGATAATCATTATAAGTGCAATAATAAAAACAACACCTTGGATAACAGGGTAATCTCTGGAGTAAATCGCATCTATGACCAATGAACCTATCCCAGGCCAGGAAAATACCGTCTCGGTTAGGATTGCTCCACCCAGAAGGGAGCCTACTTGGATACCGATTACTGTTATGACAGGTATTAAAGAATTCTTTAAGGCATGTTTGTAAATTACTCTTCTTACCGGAAGTCCTTTGGCTTTAGCAGTTCTCATATAGTCTTGAGTAAAGACGTCCAGCATACTGGAACGGGTGATTCTGACGATAAGGGCAAGAGGTACTGTTGCTAAGGCAACCGACGGTAGGATTAGATGTTTAAAAATATCTCCAAAGGCTGCTTTATTTCCGGTTAAAATGGCATCCAATAGATAAAACCCGGTGATATCTTGGATAGGCATTCCCATGGCCATACGCCCCGAGACCGGCAATAGTCCTAAGCTTGCCGAGAAAATGAAGATGAGCATTAGACCGAGCCAGAATACCGGGATGGATACTCCAAGTAAAGAAAAAGTGATACAGGAATAATCCAAGAACGTGTTTTTCTTTCTGGCAGCAATTACACCTAAAGGAATCCCTACCAGTACTGCGATTAGTAAGGCTCCCAGGGTTAATTCTATGGTAGCAGGGAAGCGGTTGAAAATTTCCGAGACTACTTTCTCACCACTAAAGACCGAATTTCCTAAATCCAGATGAACAGCATTGATCACCCAGTCCATATACTGTACTGCTAAAGGTTTATTCAGGCCTAATTTATGACGTAAGGCTTCAATTTCTTCCGGTGTGCCTTTGGGATAAAGCATTACTTGAGCCGGATCCCCCGGGATAAGGTGGATAATGAAAAAAACAAGCAGGGATACTCCGACAAGGGTAGGTATGACCATTAGCAATCTTTTAAATATGTATTTCCAAATACTCAAATTTCTCCCCCGAATCTTGGATGCCGTATTCCAAAAAAACTAAAAAGCAAAAGTATAAAAAAACTAACAATAAAAAAAACACTGGATATTATCAACAGACAACTTATGCTATGTGTAAAGTTGCTTATCTCATCTTACTACTATGGGGAAAAAATTGCAAAGAATATTTTCATTAATTCCCAGAAATCCGTCTGACTTTTATCTATTTCTGAGATTGCCCACTGAAAAATATTCTA
Organism: uncultured Peptococcaceae bacterium; assembly: GCA_937892995.1. Lineage (GTDB taxonomy): Bacteria > Bacillota > Desulfitobacteriia > Desulfitobacteriales > Syntrophobotulaceae > CALBJS01. The sequence goes on from CALBJS010000190.1 coordinate 1,854, forward strand.
AGGAAACTTTAGAAAAGTTGAATAAAAAATAACCAAGATATATTGGTTGTTATAGGAAATGATCATCGCTGCAAGACTTGAAAATAGAACATTTTTTAGTAATATGGCGATTATTATGCTATCATAATTTTTATAATGCCCTATGATATTACGAAAGCGTATATTCTCGATGGGAGTAGCTAACCTTACTCGTGACAGTGTATTGAAAAGGGGATGATCCTATGGATTTAGAACTTATCCAGGAATTATTACAAGAAAAAAAGTACTCTCTGCTCAAGGAAAAGTTACTTAAGGAGCAAAACGCTGATATTGCCGAGTATATTAATGAAATGGATGCCAAAACTTCTGTTTTGCTTTTCAGGTTATTACCTAAACAAATAGCTGCGGATGTTTTCGCTTATTTAGCAGTTGAGAAGCAAACGGAACTTTCTATGCTGGTTAATGAAAAAGAACTTCAGAGTATTTTAGAAGACCTTTATTTTGATGATAAAATAGACTTTTTAGAAGAAATGCCGGCTTATGTAGTAAAACGTATCCTTAAAAACGCCTCAGAAACGGAAAGAAGACTGATAAATCAATTTCTAAACTATCCCGAAGATTCCGCCGGGAGTTTAATGACTATTGAGTTCATGGATCTCAAAAAAGAAATGCTTGTCATTGAAGCCCTCGATAGGATACGGAAAAACGCACCAGGTAAAGTAACTATTTATACTTGTTATGTTACAGATGCTAGCCGCCGCCTAGAGGGAATTGTTTCCCTAAAAGATCTGGTGATTTCGGATAATAATAAGAAGATTGAAGAAATCATGCGTGGGGAAATCATTTCGGCAAAAACCTTAGATGATAAAGAAGATATTGCTAATTTAATGAAAAAATATGACCTCCTAGCGATGCCTGTCACAGACAATGAAAATCGATTAGTCGGTATTATCACTGTCGATGACATTGTGGATGTAATTGAAGAAGAAAACACCGAGGACTTCCACAAAATGGCTACCGTCG
>CALBJS010000191.1 GCA_937892995.1 uncultured Peptococcaceae bacterium
CAGTTTCATGCCTTTCGGGTTACGATTATAGAACTCCATAAAAAAAATGTCTTTTATAGTGTATAGTTCCCCGTGGCTTCGGGTTGAAATACGATTCGGTCCACCTTAAGTTTTATGATCCCGTCAGGAACCGGCCACTCAACAATATCGCCTACCCGGTAACCAAGAATAGCCGTCCCAATGGGAGCTAAAATAGATATTTTATTTTCTAAGAGATCTGCGTCGTCGGGGAAAACTAAAGTATAAATCATTTCTTCGTTTGTTTCCATATCTACAAGAGCCACACTGGAGTTCATAGTAATGATATCATTGGGGATATCTTTAGAGCTAACGACAAGTGCTCTTTGAAGTTCTTGATCAAGTCTTTTCAAATAATCTTTCTTGCAAAGGTTATATTCTAAAGCGTTAGAAATTAGTTTTTGCAATCTGACCTTATCTAATTCCGTTATATAAATTTGTTTGACCATGTACACTCTTCCCTCCTTTCCTTTTTCCCCATTTAAAAAAAAAGATACAAGCGACTATCTATCAGATAATCGCCAACGCACCTATAAAAAACTTCATGGTAAATATTGTTTATATTATATCCCAGTACTCCTAGAAAGTAAAGCAAGCTCTCTCTTTATTATCTAAACTTTTAAGGTTAAATCTTGCTTCTAATGTATTTTTTACAATGAAAAATTTTTATTAATCCGTCAATAATACTTAATGGAGGTGAATAATATATGGCTACAAATGAGAGCAAAAAGAAATTATTACAACAACTTAAAATGGAATCAGCGGCAGAAATAGGTCATCTTGATTTTGTGCGGGAGAATAATGATCATTACAAGGGTGATGTAACTTCCCGTCAAAATGGACTGGAAGGTGGACCTATTGGAGGACAGATGGTTAAAAAGATGGTTGCTTTTGCAGAGCAAAAAATGAAAGAAAACGGTGGTACATTATAGTTTATATATTCTAAATATCATTATGCACTAATACCCGGGCGTGACAAAAAATCACGCCTAATTATTTTTACTTAGCTGTTATCTGCTTAGACACCGAAAATTCCTCTTTAGTCCGGTTACTACCTTCCTGGATAACCTCCGACTGTTCCAGTTTCTTAAAAGCAACAGAAAGCATTAGTTTTATTCTATTAACTTGATTAACCTCACTTGCTCCCGGATCGTAATCGATGGGCACGATATTGGCATGGGGGTAATGCCTTTTCAATTCCCTAACCATACCTTTTCCTGTAATATGGTTAGGCAAGCAAGCAAACGGTTGGAGGCAAGCAATATTACAGGCCCCACTTTCGATAAGCTCCAACATCTCTGCAGTTAAAAACCATCCTTCACCCGTCTGATGTCCAAGATGCATTATTTTCTCCGCCATATTCGCTAGCTCAAAGATAGACTTCGGAGGATGAAAGTGTTTACTTTCTTTCAATTCCTTTTTCATCACCCGCCGAAAGTGTTCTATCCTCCAAATAAAGTAACGAGAAAGAAGTTCGGTTTTAAGAGTTCCGGCTAGTTTTTCCCGACTATATACTCCATTATGGGCACAATAGAGGAAGAAGTCTATTAAATCCGGTAAGACCGCCTCTGCTCCTTCTTTCTCCAGAATATCCACGATATAGTTATTAGCAAAAGGATGGAATTTCACCAAGATTTCTCCAACGACACCGACTTTTGGTTTTTTAATATCTAGGATCTCCATATTGTCGAAGTCCTTAATAATATTACGAATATTACGATGGTATTCCCTGATACTCATCTTGGCCAGACTCGGCTTGAGATATTCTAACCACTTGCCTAAACGTTTGTTTGTTTCCCCCTCATTCTTCTCATAAGGTCTCGTAGCATTAGTCAGTCTCATCAGAAGATCACCATAAACCATGGCCATAACACAACGTTTAACCATTCTTAAAGTTAATTTGAACCCTGGATTTTCCTCGATTCCTGTAGGATTTAAGGAAACAACCGGGATTTGTTCCATTCCGGTATCCTTCAATGCTTTGCGGATAAATCCAATATAGTTACTGGCCCTGCAGCCCCCCCTGTCTGAGACATGATGACGGCTGTTCGGTTAAGATCATAGCGTCCGGACTTCAAGGCGGCCATGATTTGTCCAACCACGATGATCGAGGGATAGCAGGCATCATTATGGACATGTTTCAGTCCTTCTTCCACCACATTTAACTCAACATCAGGTAAAATCTCTATTCTATAACCTTCTAAGCGAGCGGCCTCTTCTACTAATTCAAAGTGAATAGGAGCCATCTGCGGAGATAATATAGTATATTCTTCCCTCATTTTCTCTGTAAACATGACCCTTTCGGGAATCTCATATTGTTTTTGGGCCCGAATCTGTTTTCTTTCTCTCTCCTGCATCGCCGCTAAGAGTGAGCGGATCCGAATACGTACCGCTCCTAAGTTATTAATCTCATCAATCTTAACCAAAGTATAGGTCTTGCGATATTGGTGGAGGATCTCCTGTACTTGGTCGGTAGTGACTGCATCCAAGCCGCAGCCGAAGGAGTTAAGTTGAACCAATTCCAAATCTTCGCGGGTAGTCACAAAGCTCGCCGCGGCATAAAGTCGGGAATGATACACCCATTGATCCAAAACTCTTAAAGGTCTGTCGACTTTACCCAGATGAGCTACGGAATCTTCCGTTAAGACCGCCAGCCCCAGACCGGTAATCATCTCCGGAATACCGTGGTTAATCTCCGGATCGAGGTGATAAGGCCGCCCGGCTAAAACGATCCCTTTGAGATTATTTTCTTTTAGATAGGCTAAGACCTCTTCGCCTTTAGCCTTAACTTCTTTGCGAACATTTTCTCTCTCTTGATAAGCCTTATCGACAGCTTTTTCTATTTCCTCTGGAGACACCCCAAAGCTTTTAAACTCTTCAGAGAGTCGCACTTTCATTCTCGGCATGTTATCCATAGGTAAGAAAGGAAAGATGAATTGCACATCATCCCTTCTCAGTTCATCGATATTAGCATGGATGGACTCCGGATAGGAAGTAACAATCGGACAGTTATAATTATTATTGGCTTCAGTCATTTCCTTCTCGTCCCTGGGAAGGCACGGATAGAAGATAACTTTAAGCCCTTTATTTATCAAGTCTTTAACATGTCCATTAGTAAGTTTAGCCGGATAACATAAAGATTCCGAGGATACGGTCTCCATTCCCAATTCGAATATTTTTTTAGATGATCGGGCAGACAATACTACCCTAAAGCCAAGTTCCGTAAATAAGGTAAACCAGAAGGGATAATGTTCGTACATATTCAAGACCCTCGGAATACCAATTGCCCCACGCCAAGCCTCTTCTTTACGAAGCGGTTTATAAGCAAAAAGACGTTTATATTTATAAGCGAATAGATTCGGAAGATCATCAGAGGTTTCTCCCAGCCCCGCACCTCTTTCACAGCGATTACCGGAAAGGAATTCTCTGCCGTCGGAAAATTCGTTAACTGTCAGCAGGCAGTTATTACCACATAAACCACAATGGCGAGTACTGGTTCGAGTATTAAAATCCTTAAGCTCCTGTTCCTTGAGTAAGGACGACGGTTTTTCACTTCTATACTTATCGCGGGCAATTAAGGCCGCTCCAAAAGCACCCATTATTCCGGCGATATTAGGACGAATTACTTCTCGGCCCGTGATAAGCTCAAAACTCCGTAGGACGGCATCATTGTTAAAGGTCCCCCCTTGAACAACTACTTTTTCTCCTACTTCTGAAGTATCATGCAGTCTTATTACTTTATAAAGGGCGTTCTTAACGACAGAATAGGCAATACCGGCCGCTATACTCCCTATATCTGCCCCTTCTTTCTGAACCTGCTTAATCTTGGAGTTCATAAAAACAGTACAGCGCGTTCCTAAATCTACTGGCGACTGGGAGAATAACCCTCGCTGAACGAATTCCTCCAGCGGCAAGCTAAGCGATTCTGCTAAAGTTTCGATAAAAGACCCACAGCCGGAAGAGCAGGCTTCATTAAGCATGATATTATTAATAACTCCATCCCTAACCTGCATACATTTCATATCTTGACCGCCGATATCAAGGATAAAATCTACCCCCGGCAGAAAATACTCTGCACCTTTATGGTGAGCTACAGTCTCGATCTCACCATGGTCGACCAGTAAAGCCGCTTTAAGAAGTGCTTCTCCATAGCCGGTCACCACTGAACAGCTAATTTTTGCTTCGGAAGGTAACAATCGATATAATTGTTGCAATGCCACTATCGTCGATTTTAAAGGACTTCCTCCATTACTCCCGTAATGGGAATGCACTAAATTACCAAACTCATCGATCAATGCTAGTTTGGTAGTTGTCGAGCCTGCATCAATCCCCAGAAAACAAGGTCCACTTACCTCGGCTAATGGTCTCATTTCTACGGCATCCTTGTTATGTCGAAGATTAAACTCCTTATACTCATCCTCACTTGCAAAAAGTGGTTGCAAAAGAGTGGTCGCTGAAGCTGAGTTATGCAGGTTAGGAATATTATTATAGATACTTTGGAAATTAATTATTTCACTTTTCTTTGAAGCTAGGGCTGCCCCAATAGCTACGAAAAACTGGGCATTCTCCGGAGCAACGATATTTTCCGGTTGGAGCCTCAAAGTCTCAATAAAGCGTCGGCGTAGTTCAGATAGGAAGAAAAGAGGCCCTCCAAGAAAAGCTACGTTTCCTCTGATAGGCTTGCCACAAGCTAAACCCGCAATAGTCTGGTTAACCACAGCCTGAAAAATAGAGACCGCAATATCTTCCTTCGCCGCACCCTCATTGAGTAAAGGCTGGATATCTGTCTTAGCAAACACCCCACAGCGAGAAGCAATCGGATAGATTTCTTTGTGCTTTTTGGCCAATTCATTAAGCCCGGAGGCATCGGTCTTTAAGAGTATAGCCATCTGGTCAATAAATGCTCCCGTTCCCCCCGCACAGGTTCCATTCATCCTTAGCTCCGGCGAATCGCCAAAATAAGTAATCTTAGCATCTTCTCCCCCAAGTTCGATGGCTACATCAGTCCGAGGAATAAAACGTTGCACCGCTTCACCACAAGCGATCACTTCTTGAATGAAAGATACTCCAATCTGTTCAGACGTAGACATGCCGCTGGAACCGGTGACATTCATGGTTACGTCTGTATTTTTTAATTGTATAAACATCTTTTGCAAAAGATTACTGACTGTGTGCTGAACATCGGAAAAATGCCTTTGATAATGACTGAAAACAAGATTATCACTATCGTCAAGGATAGCAATTTTAACTGTGGTAGAGCCAACATCCAGTCCGATATGCAAAGCTTTCCCCATTCATCTTTACTCCTTTTTCTCTGAACAATTCGATAAGTAGTCAATCCTGAGAATCAAGTGCAAATTAAGGATAAGACAATAAATTAATTATATCAAATTGTTAACTCTTTCGTAAGCTTAAGTTGAATACTTTATCCTCTTCCAAGGCTGACAAGCCCTCTTTCTGTTTTATTCAACCCAAGTAAAGTGTTCCCTATTCCTTTGAATTTTTCCCTTAAATAACACTTAGAAAATATAATCCCGTTAGACCTTTCGAAGTTAACGGGATTGCTCGTAAGGTTGTTGGGCAGTTGCTTGCTACTTATTCTGACCTTATCTCCCCGAGAATTACTTCTACGGTATTAGTCTTGCCCGCTCGGAAATAAGTTACTTTCACCTTTTCACCAGGTTTGTGTTTAAATAATTGGTGTGCTAATTCTAGAGAGTTGGTTATTTTTACTTCGTTAATAGCCGTGACGATATCTCCGGCTTCCATCCCCGCCTTGGCAGCGGCCCCACCGTACTGAACTTTAGAGATATAGCATCCTGCCGGCCATCCTTTATAACTGGCATATTCTTCAGTATAACGATCATCTATGTTGACCTGGAGAGCAGTATGGCTGACAAAGCCCTTTTCGATGATTTGCTTCAGCACAGGCAAAGCATCACTAATAGGAATAGCAAAGCCCATACCTTCAAATCCTGGGGCATCTTTCTTAGCTGAATTAATCCCCACAACCTGGCCACTATAATTAACTAAAGGTCCCCCACTATTTCCGGGGTTAATAGCCGCATCCGTTTGGATAAGGTTAAAACTAGCTTCACCTTGGAGCATTAGAAATCGATCTGTCGCCGATACCACCCCGGTAGTCACAGTACGAGCAAATTCCCTACCCCCAGGATTACCGATAGCAACGACAAATTCTCCTACTTTTAAGGCATTGGAGTCGCCAAGTTGAGCAGCCTTCAGGTCTTTGGTATCACTTATCTTCACTACCGCCAAATCCGTTCGAGCATCTCCTCCTACGAGAGTACCAGGAATGTCCCGACCGTCAGCTAAGGAGATCATCAGTTTCTCTGCTCCTTCAATAACGTGATTATTAGTTATGATATAACCGTTATCGGCATCGATAATAAAACCGGAACCACTACCGACCTCAGTCATTCCTCCTCCGCCGAAAATACTGCCCCTATATTGGAAATTAGCTACCCCCACGACTGCTGGTCCAACTGTACTTGCAATATTAACTACCGGGGAATCTCCTGAGCCCTGATTGGCCAGTGGAGGAATCTCACCCTGATGAAGAACTACTCTGTTTCCGTTTGGAATGAGGCCATTTTGGGGATAAACTGTTGGTACCAGCACCACAGCGATTAGCCCGCCTAGTATGGCACTAATCACCGATAGCATTATAATAGAAATAATACGTGGTTTGCGTTCCTGGCGATTATCACGGTAATAGTCCATAAATATAACCTCCTTTGGGTATTATTCTCCCAGAATGATAAGTTCATGCGGTACATACCTTGGGGCCACCCTGATTTTCAACTGAGAGCATCTTTGTTTTACACTTGAATCCCTTAACATTTTTAAAACTGTAGTCAGTGCTAATTCGGGCGTATTATTCTCTTCGCTGAGATGAGCGAGCACGACCTTTTGAGCATTCTCCCTGAGCCAATCTTTTAGGGCTTCAGCGAGCTGAACATTGCTCAAGTGACCAACACTGCTGTCAATTCGCTTTTTCAGGTACCATGGATATCTTCCCTGCCATAATTTTTGCAAATCATGATTAGCCTCGACTATGTAGGCATCACATCCCGGAAGATTTCTATGCATATCTTCGGTAATAAGACCGCTGTCCGTAGCGATTCCCAGCGTAGCTTTCTTACCGGCTACCTTTAATCCATAACTCTCCCTACTATCATGAGAGGTGGCAATTAACTTAATATCCATTCCCGCTAAGGATATTTCCTTTTTAATTATTATTCTTTGTTCCGGTTGGAGCCTTCCTAATCTTTCCTCAACTTCTTCCCATATCCCTCCGGTCGCATAGACCGGTATCTTGAGTTTGCGGGCCAGGGCACCTATGCCCCGAATATGATCGGAATGTTCATGCGTAATTATTATTCCTTCCAACTCCAGAGCAGATACATCGACCATCTCTAGGTTAGCAAACACTCTTTTGAGAGTTATTCCACAATCTACCATAAAGCTCCTGTTTTTTTCTCCTACCAAGATGGAATTACCGGAACTACCACTGGCAAGTGTTGCAAAATACATTTATCCACCTTCTTATAGCCCTCAAAAATTCGTGTTATTTATCCTCAGCTTCGTTGGGATTTAGCTCCATCCCCTTAGCTAAAGTAATCATTTCTTCTAACCTTTGTTGCAAGTATTCATCTGTTGTAAGTCCGAGGGCTTTCTGCCATAATTCTTGAGCTTGTTGGTGATCATCTTTCTCATAGAAAAGGAACATCCCATACCCATACAAGGCCCCACTATTCTCGGGTTCCTTTTGGAGTATCTTATTATATGTCTTTTCAGCAAGTTCAGAATCGCCAAGAAGAAAGGCCGTAGTTGCTAATTTAAGCATTACATCACTACTTTCCTCTTTGGCCAGCACCTGCCGATACATTTCCTTTGCTTTACCGAGATCTTCTTTATGCTCCTTAACGTTTAATTGGGCTGTAACTATCGCTTTATCATAATAGGCATCTCCAAGTGCAAGCTTAGTATCAGAGTCTTCAGGATTTCCTTCTAGCTTTGCAGTCAAAGCCTCTACTATTTGTTTTCGTTCATTATATTCTTTTTCTAAGATCTGTTGGCTTTGATTTTGCTCGTCTTGCTCCATCCCAGGCTGAAAGATTGATACAAAAGATGATCCTATCAACGTAAACGAAATAATAGCCACAATTATTCCTACCGTCCATTTTTGTGTTCTTTTTTGCACTTTTTTTCCCTTTCTCATATTAATTTTGCTTCAAGAATTTTCTATTAATTATTATTCTAATCTTTATTCCTGATTAGTTAACCTAATTCGACAGAAATTATCATAGTAGGCGGTATTTTCCCCCATACCGGATAATTTTCCCGGAATAAGACAATTAACGCCCAGGTAATTATTATCCGTTGTTCCCTCTGGAATCACTACCGTTTGTTCATGAATATCATCAGAGATATAGGCTACCGCCCTAAGCTCTCCTGTTTCACTCTCAACAACTATCTTATCTCCGTTAATAATTCCGTGAACAGAAGCTGTTTCCGGATGAAGGTAAGCACTAAATCCATCCTCCGCTTGAAACTGAGTATGGAGCGCCATATCTGGATGAGGGGTCATCAGAATATAGGGATATTCCACATCCTGTCTTTCATGACTTTCTTCTTTTGAACTTTGCTGAAGATAGCTTTCCAAAGCGAGTTTCTCAAAATACGTTTCGACTGGGCTTGCACTTCCTCCGAAAAATTCTTCTTTGGTTACTAGTTCAATCTTCCCACTCGGGGTAGTGAACTTTTTATCCTCCCAAGCTACCTTAGGAATATACGGTGCCTTGATCGGGCCTTTTTGCAGCTCAGCCAAAGTGATTCCGTATTTATGTAAAGGTTCAATAATATATTCAAGCCATTCCGTGGATGTGTGAGGAAAGTAATCCTTTAGCCCTAGCTTCCCGGCCAATTCAGTAAAGATCAGCGGCTCCGGTTTGGCTTCTCCTTGGGGTTCGAGTACTTGGGGGGCATAATGGAGCCTATTACTCCAGGATGTCACCACAATATCTTCTTCTTCGAAGATAGTAGCGATAGGGAGTACTAAGTCTGCTAGAGCAGCAGTTTGACTCATCCGTCGCTCGAGTACTACTTTAAAAGGAATGGTATTCCATAGTTCTCGCCACTTAAACGAGTCAGGCTCAGTGACAAGTGGATTGGTACGGGTAACAAAAGCCAACTCAATCTTCGGCAAAGTCTCTTGCTTTAAAAGTTCATAAGCCATGGTGGCATGCGGGAAGGTACGGGGTTTACGCTTTTCATCCGGCAGAAGTACGGAATTCAAATTCTCTTGATGATACTGGTGAGCATAGAATACTCCTCCCCCTTGGCAACCGATATTTCCGCTGATAGTCGCCAGGGCATCTATGGCTCGTATGGTATTTCCGCCATTGACATAACGCTGTAAACCATAGCCAAGATAGAACATTACCGGGCGTTCATGGGTTATCCGCTTTGCTAGACTCTCCATAATTTCTACAGAAACACCCGTAACTGCCGATGCTCTTTCGGGGGGATATTCTTTAATCAATGCGGCATACGGACCAAAATTCAGGGCATAATCCCTTACAAAATCAAAATCCATCCATCTCTCTCTTAAGACAATATGAGAGATGCCTAAAGCCAAGATCCCGTCTGTCCCCGGATTGACCTTAATGTATTCCTGAGCAAAGGCCGTACTTTTAACGTGCAAAGGATTAATCACTGCAATATTAGTTCCCCTCTCCGCCACTTGGCGCAAAAGGGGGATCAGATGCTTATTAGTCACGGCCGGATCTCGTCCCCAGAGGATAATAGTTTTAGAATTAAGCATTTCTTCCCAGTCACTGGAGTACACCGCCCCAAAATCCTTTTCTTGAGCTTTGATTCCCGCTCCCCAGCACATGGATCCTCTAGGTTCGGTTACCCCTCCTAAAGCCTGAAAGAAGCGGCGATCCAGTTCTCGCAGCCTACCATTGTGGCCGCTATCAAACAGATGAAGGATAGCTTGTGAACCAACTTTTGCTACCGTCTCTTCGATCTTCTCCGTGATAATTTGGTAAGCTTCATCCCAACCTATCTCCTGCCAATTTCCCTTGGTCTTTAAACGGGGATGTAGTAAGCGATCCGGGGAATAAACCAGGTCTCCCAAGGCTCTGCCTTTAGGACACACAAATCCGCTTACCCCCATTGTCTGCCTATCCCCATGAACTTTTATTCTGTCTCCTAAGATTTCAACTAAGAAGCTGCAACAATCCGGGCAATTTAAAGGACAGACCGAGCGTTTCGTGGCCATAGTTATTCCCTCCATCTCTTATCCTTATCTTATTAAGCAATCATTAATATTTCCTGAGAATCGGTAATTTCTTAAACTAAAGTCCTTTGTTCAATTTCCCTAATCTTTAGGTAATAAGCTACTTCCAGCCTCTTTTTCTGCAGCTCACAACCTAAGGGATAGACCTTGGTTAATTCTCTGCTGAAGGCAACATTAGCCGCATGACAACCTCCGCTGCAAGAATAACGAGCCCAGCAACTGGAACATTCTTCTTTAGCATAGACATGAGCCTTACGAAATTCTTGCACAAGTTCTTCCTTCAAATAACTGCCGGAATCATGCAAAGAACCAAGTTTGTATTTTTCTTGCCCTACAAACTGATGACATGGATAGATTTCCCCTTCAGGAGAAATAGCTACATACTCATGCCCCGCCCCGCAACCTGATAACCTCTTAGGTAGACAAGGACCATCATCCAGTCCGGCATTAAAGTGGAAAAATGAAAATTCCTTGCCCTTGGACCTATATTCTAAAATCTTTTCCCCTAAAATATCATAGCTTTCCTTAATTTTTACTAGATCTTCAGCTCGAAAAGCATAATTTTCTTTCGGTGGAGCCACTACCGGTTCCACCGAAACCCTTTTGATACCTAAGTCAGCCATGTGAAGAACATCTTTATAAAAATCAGTATTATAATGGGTATACGTTCCGCGTACATAATAATACTTACCGATCGCATACTGCGAACTATCCGGTCTTTTCTTAATAAAGTTAAGAATCCTGGGGACAATTCGAGCATAGCTCCCTTTTCCGCTAGCATAAGGACGCATCTTATCATTTACTTCTTGACGCCCATCCAAGCTTAAGACCACACTTACCCCTTCTTCTTCCAGAAAATCAGCTACCGCTTCATCCAAAAGAACTGCATTAGTGGTCAGGGTGAACTTCATGTTCTTACCGACTTTTTGGGCCTCTTCTTTACCATAGGCAATCAGTTGCCGAACGACTTGAAAATTCAGCAAAGGTTCTCCCCCGAAGAAGTCTACTTCACATTGGGCCCTTTGACCGCTATGTTTTAATAAAAAGTCAATAGCCAATTGCCCCGTTTCCAGGCTCATTAACTCCCTGCTTCCTCCAAAGGGACCTGTCCCCGCAAAACAATATTTGCAGCGCAAATTACAATCATGGGCTACATGTAAGCACATGGCTTTGATTAGCGGCACATCGGGATAGGATGGCTCGATCTTCTCCGCTTCCGGGGAGAAAAGCAGCTTTTCCTTTTGCAGTTCGGCCAATTCCGCTAATATTTCCTCCCTTTCCTGATCCGCAAACCCGCTACCGACCGTCCTAAGTATTTTTTCCGGATCAGCTAGGCTTTGAGGATTATCTCTTTGTACTTGAATTATCTCTTGAATATAACTATAAACTTGGTCATCTAAAACATGGAGAGAGCCCGAATTAACATCATAAGCAATGCTTAGATCGCCCTGCCGGTAAAGGTGTACATTTTTAGCTATATTGTAATCTTTAAGGTTTAACATGTCTTCCTCTTCTCGCTTATTTATATTTCTGTGATTCTAAAGTTCCTCTATATTATATCATTGCCTGTCCTTCAGGGCTAAAAAATAATAATTTAAAGTAAAATAGGACCTTGTTTTTATTAACACGGTCCTAGTCCTAATTATTAGCTTGATATTCTTCAGTTATTTCTCACATACCTGATTACCAACTGTACAGGAAGTCTTGCAAGCAGACTGACAGGATGTCTGGCATTGGCCACAGCCTCCGGTCTTCGCTGTTAGACTTAAGTTTCCTTTAATGACTGTCTGAATATGTTTTGCCATAGGTATCCTCCTTAATCTTTAGGTTGACTGAATAGATAAATTATTTTATGATCTTCGGAGTAACCGGTTATGTCCGCGTTTACTGATGGCATTTGGGGTTCACTCACGAATGCATACCATAATTTAAGTCCATCACAATCAACGATTTTTCCGGTTACAGTCTCACCATTTGTTGTCGTAACTGTAACCTTCGTTATATCTTTATTAATAACCTTACCATAATATACAGAATGTTGATTTTTTTTATCACCTAAATCCGCATAACGCCATTGAAGTCCTTCCGGATAGGTTACAAGCTTGCCAATACTACTGCCGATCCAATCCCAGCCAAATTTGCTCTTGGAAAATATTCCGGCACTTAACTCATCCTCATAGGTGTAAAAAACAATTCCCGAATTATCGCCAATTTGTTCAATATGCACTACCGTATATCCCTTAGGGATCAAAGGCTTTGCCTTCTCTACGGCCTCCTCCAGAGAATTGCAGCCAGCCAAACCCAGCATCATCACCATAATCAACAAAAGGGATAATCCTCTTGTCTTAATTCCCTTCTTCCTGTGTGCATGGCTACGAAAATCAGATAACATACTTTCTTTTCAGCTCCTCTCAGCCCTTAGGGACCTTACAAAAGCATATTCATTTCATTCTTTTCTGTATGAAATCTGTTACTTCATTTGCTTATAACTTTACGCTCTAGATTGAATAGATAAAACCTTGAATTTGCTAATTTTTCCTTAAAGTTCACGGGTATAGCCAGCTTACAGCTGGCTATTATGCATTTTTACATGATTGGAGCGGAAGACGGGATTCGAACCCGCGATCCTCGGCTTGGGAAGCCAATGCTCTACCGCTGAGCCACTTCCGCATATTAATCTTATTTACAGAGGGTAACTTTAATTATATTTATATTTTTAGCCTACGTCAAGTATCCATTAAAGTTTAGCCTTAGAATCCAAAACTAGGCAAAAAAAGGCAAAACTCCTGTAGATTCTACAGGATAATTCTACATATATGGTGCCTCAGGGCGGAATCGAACCGCCGACACGAGGATTTTCAGTCCTCTGCTCTACCGACTGAGCTACCGAGGCGTAAATTTCAATAATGGTGACCCCTACGGGATTTGAACCCGTGTTACCGCCGTGAAAGGGCGGTGTCTTAAACCACTTGACCAAGGGGCCGGAATCGATATTGGTGAGCCATCCGCGACTCGAACGCGGGACGCCCTGATTAAAAGTCAGGTGCTCTACCGACTGAGCTAATGGCCCACGCCACGATTCATGATTTTACATGATAGGAAAGCAACTGTCAAGAATCTTTTTTAGAAAATTTTTAATAATTTTTCTGTATCAAAAAAAATACTACGCCTACCCTTTACCAAGGATTTCAACAAAAGACAAATTACTTTAATGTTTTTTAAGGTCATGTTCCTAAAATATAAATAAAATAATTTAGGTACTGTTACTAGATTGGAATCTTAGTTATATTTCTTATCCAGATTAACAAATTTAGTAAACTCTTTAAGATATCCCAGTTCCACTGTACCTACCGGGCCATTACGGTGTTTAGCGATAATAATCTCAGCAATTCCCTTTTTCTCTGAATCCGGATTATAATATTCATCCCTATAAATAAAGGAAATAACATCCGCATCCGCTTCGATTGCTCCGGATTCCAGAAGATCGGACATGATGGGTTTCTTATCCTGACGTTGCTCAACACTACGGTTAAGTTGGGAAAGAGCAATAACGGGTACGGATAATTCCCGAGCTACCCCTTTAAGTCCCCTGGATATCTGGGCAACTTCTTGTTGTCGATTTTCTGCTCTCCTACCTACCGTCATCAGTTGAAGATAATCAATGATGATCAGCCCCAGACCTTGTTCCATCTTCAAACGTCGAGCCTTTGAGCGTAATTCAGCTAAGGAGATACCAACAGTATCATCAATGTAAATAGGTGCCTCAGAAAGCGGCCCTACAGCCTGAGTCAATTTCGGCCAATCGGAGTCCAAGAGTTCCCCTGTTCTTACCCTTTGCTGGTCTACCATGGCTTCCGAACAGAGAAGTCTTTGGACTAACTGTTCTTTGGACATCTCCAAGCTAAATAAAGCAATAGGGATACCGGATCTAACCGCCGCATTCTGAGCCATATTTAAGACTAGGGCAGTTTTACCCATGGAGGGTCTTCCTGCAATAATGATGAGGTCTGAGGGCTGCCACCCGGAGGTAATCCGATCCAGCTCCTTAAAATATGATGGAACTCCTGTCAAGTTTCCCTTATTCGAATATAAATATTCGATCTTATCAAAAGTCTTCAAAAGAATACTGCGGATCGAGACGAACCCTTCTTTAGTCTGCCTATGGGAAACCTCAAGAATAAGACGTTCAGCTTCTTCCAGGAGACTAAAGGCCTCTTCTCCTGCATCATAACCCTTTTCCTTGATATATCCCGCCATCTTAATTAGTTGCCTGAGCAGGGATTTTTCCGCTACTATCCGAGCATAGTGTTCAACATTAGCTGCCGAAGGAACAGAACCGGCAATCTGAGAAATTGTACCTATACCGCCGATACTCTCCAGTCTTCCGGCTTGCCTTAAGTTTTCCGCAACAGTAACAAGATCGACGGGATCTCCTTTTTCAAAGATATCCCTAATAACTAAATAGATACTTCTGTGATTATCCCGGTAGAAGTCCTCCGACTGCAGGATCTCAAAAACGGTGCTGCCCTTCTGAGGATCAAGCATAAGGGCTCCTAAAACAGCCTGTTCTGCCTCTAGATTATGGGGAGGAACTTTAGTAAGTCCCATCTCTATTTCTCCTCGTTTCCTTAATCTTGAGCAATTTTTATTGCTTCTTCTATATCTTCCACAGCGATTATTTCTATCCCTTTTAGTCCGGAAGGTACTTCCGTCAAATTTTCTTTGGGAATAATAACTGTTTGAACTCCCGCCTGTTTCGCCCCGAATATCTTCTCATATATTCCTCCGACAGGCTTCACTTTGCCCTGAATCGATATTTCACCTGTCACAGCTACATCTCTTTTCAAAGGCTTTTCTTTAAGGGCACTATAAATAGCCATAGTTGTCGCTAGCCCTGCCGAAGGACCGTCTATCCTCCCGCCGCCTACGACATTAACATGAAGATCATAATTCTTTAAATCTTCCCCGGTAAGAGTACGAATAACAGCAGCAGCATTAAAAACTGCGTCCCTAGCCATTGTGCCAGCTGTCTCATTAAAACGAATATTCCCTTTACCGGTCAGCCCTGCAAATACCTTTACTTCTATTTCCAAAACAGATCCAAGGAAACCCGCAACCCCCAACCCCAATATCCTTCCGATATCTTTTCCGGACATAACCTTCTTATGAATAAAGGGTGTTAAACGTGCTGATCGCAGAACTTCCCGAACATCATTTTCCGTAATTGCTACTTCTTGGCCCTCAGGAGTTCTAAATCTAGCCAGGCCATAAGCATCCAGAAGTATACTATTGGCTTTTCTCCCCTCTATTACATATTCACTGATAATCTCGGGCACATTATCTTCTAGTTGTACCTCAAGTTTGCGGGCAGCTTGCCTTACGATATGAATGATATGAGCAGGCTCTAAAGGAACGAAATACACTTCAGCACAACGGGAACGTAAAGCAGGATTTAACTCCTGTGGTTCTCTGGTCGTAGCGCCTATTAATACAAAATCAGCCGGTACTCCCTCTTCAAAAACTTTCTTAATATAAAGAGGGATCTGCGGATCATGAGGATCATAATAAGAAGACTCGAAATAGACTCTTTTGTCCTCCAGTACTTTGAGGAGTTTATTAAGGAGGGAGGGGTCTATCTCTCCTATCTCATCAATAAAGAGTACCCCGGTATGAGCATCATTCACTAAACCGAGTTTTGGCTCCGGTATTCCTGTTTCAGCCAGGTCTCTCTTCGCTCCTTGGTAAATAGGGTCATGTACCGAGCCGAGAAGTGGATTGGTTACTTCCCTGGGATCCCAGCGTAAAGTTGTCCCATCGACCTCAATAAAAGGTGCCTCTGAGCAAAAAGGAGAATCTGAGAAGCTTTTCACTGCATCTAAGGCAACCCGGGCCGCAGAAGTTTTACCAACTCCGGGTGGACCGTAAATTATTATATGTTGAGGGAAGGGAGTAGCCAATTTAGCCAAAAGAGCCTGAAGGGCGTTTTCTTGACCGACTATTTCTTCCGGGATCCGGGGTCTTAAGATCTCAATGGCCGAAGACACCGGTTTGCTGGCATTCATCTTTTCCAAGTGGGCTAGTTTTTTGAGAGTCTGGGCGTTTTCCGGCCCGCCGGTTTCTTTCAGAACTTGGGTTTTTATTTCTTTCACATACTCTTCATGACGTTCCTGCATTTTTTCGGCAACAGCCTGATTAAGTCTGTCTTCGACAGAACGTTTAGCTACAATTTCGGCGATGTATTCTTCTATTTCCGTAAGCCTCTCAGGAATTTCTTTCAGGTCCGGGACAGGCTTATCTGTTGGATCATCATTCGTTAGCTTCTGCAGACCAAGTACTCTTTCTCCTAAGTTCTCAGAACGCATTAATCCCAAAGCCTCTAGTTTGCTAGCTTTCAGGATAAGTTTGTCCGTTCCGTAAAGGTTGGACAGTACTACATAAAGGGCATCTATTTCTAATTTGAGTTGTTCTTCCGTAACCTGATCATCTTCTTCATTCAGATCTTGCTGATTTAAGAACTTTTTTAAAAAGCCTTTCAGATGGGTCACTTCCTTTCTGACTTAAAACAGGGGTCTTCATTTATCTATTCCTTCTACTCTAACTTTCAAACTTCCGCTTACTTCGGGGTGGAGTTTTACCGTAACGACATGATCACCTATAGCCTTTATAGCCTCTTTTAACTCTATTTTTCTTCTATCCAGTTTGAGCTTATATTTTTTTTCTAATATTTCAGCAATTTCTTTATTAGTGACCGAACCAAATAATCTTCCTTTTTCCCCCACTTTTACTTGCAGAACCACATCTATATTTTCGATCTTCGAAGCGAGATCTAAAGCAGCTTGTTTTTCTTTTTGTCTTCTTTGCTCCTCTTGTTTTTGTTTATGAGCTAAATCCTGAACATTACCTTGGGTAGCTTCTACCGCCAACCCACGGGGTATAAGAAAATTACGGGCATATCCATCGGATACCTCACATATTTTTCCTCTTTGACCTAAAGATTTTACATCTTCCTTAAGTATTACTTTCATTGCTTTCCCTCCTCAATATTTTCAGGAATCTTTCTGAGATTCAACACTAAATCAAATAGTCCAACCATTACAAGACCCACTAACACAAAATACGGAAAAAACACCCCGGCGAAAACAATTATCCAGAAAAAAAACCTTGGCACTTTAGGATGCTTTAGCAAATAAGCTAAGCAAGAGAACCCTAAGATCAATGAAATCGGAGCCATAATTACCATAATGTTCAAACCCGCTATTTCTAAAAAGCCAATCCCTAGAAAACCGCCTCCTAGATAGCTTGCCAGACCAAGGATAACAACCCAGACAGCATACCAAGGCAATCTCCATAAAGAGACAGGCTTAGATTTCCGGGTTTTTCTTAAAGATATCCTATACAGAAGAAAAGCAACCCCCAATTCCAGCATTCCAAGGATCCCGGCTAATGCCGGCATTAACTTATAATAGACCGGCAAAGCAATTCCTAAATATTTTTCAAATTCAGCTCTAGGCATCCCTTGCTTTTCTAAAGCACTTAGCGTGCCCTGCTGTTCGTAATACTGAAAAGCAGAAGTGATTTTCCGCTGTAGATTATCCGGCTGGAGTGCTTCACCTACCATAGGGACAACAGGTAAGGAACTTAGGAGTACCGCTGTCATCAAGCCCCAAAACATACTCTGAGCCACACTTAAACCCCTGAGCTGCAATCCTAGGAATAACACTCCCGCCCAAGGGGTGAATCCGATCTGGGAAATACCACTTCCTCCAGCCAAAATCATTGAGGCTAAATACCCCATTCCTAGGAGAGCAGCGGTTAGTCTTAGACCAGAGCCCCTACTATGGATGAGCACAGCAAAAAGAAGGAGAAGCTCTACTATCCAACTCCAGGTATGAAACAATGACGAAAAGAAAGGGACAAGAATCAGAATCAGCCTAGACGCATATTGTAAAGCATCTTTATCACTAATATACATGAAGCCACTCCTATTTAATCTTCCTCAGGAACCAGATAACTAAGCAAAAGACTAAGATCGCCCCATTCCGATTCCAGGTTAAGGTAATCTTCCTTTTGCCACTCCGCCATTTGTTTATATAATACCCTGTCCAAGCGAGAAAAATCAAAACCCAATCGGCGGGTCAGCAAATAACTTACCCCTACTAACTTAGCCATACTATCTAAAATTTGCACCTCAGAAGCATTAAGGGTGCCATGTAGAACTTGCCATTGGGCCTTAAGGAGTTCCACTTTCAATTCTTCGATGGCCTTAGAACATTTAACCACATCGACAGCAACTGATTCCACAGTACAACCTCCTGCAAAGTATTAAACTGCCATTTACATATATTCTTCCTATATATTTTCTCCTCAATAAGATAAAAATCCTGCCTAACTAATCTTCTCATAAGAATATTAAAATTCGGCTATTATTAGATACCTCTCCCCTAATCTGGCGGAGCATAATTGTAGGAACAGGCATTTGTAACAATTTAAAGTGATAAAAAAAGGGAGCCTTGCTCCCTCTCTCTCCTAGTCAATCATATAAGGCAGCAACGCAATGTTGCGAGCCCGC
Source organism: uncultured Peptococcaceae bacterium (assembly GCA_937892995.1). Classification (GTDB taxonomy): domain Bacteria; phylum Bacillota; class Desulfitobacteriia; order Desulfitobacteriales; family Syntrophobotulaceae; genus CALBJS01. The sequence goes on from CALBJS010000191.1 coordinate 18,915, forward strand.
TTAATTGCTATCGTAACTTGCCTTTGATGTTTGGCACAGTTACCTGATATTCGGCGAGGCAGAATTTTGCCTCTTTCTGTTATATACTTGCGTAATTTTTGTGTTTCTTTATAATCAATGCCTTCGATTTTATCGACGCAAAAACTACATACTCTTTTACGTGGACGACGTCCTCGTTCTCTTCTGCCGGTAGCATTAGCCATTAAAACGCCCCTCCCTTCAAACTAGAATGGTATATCATCATCGAGACTTACTTCATGAGCAAAAGAACTAAGATCATCTGAAACTGCGGAAGAACCGGTATTACTTGTGTTGTCTTTCGGGCTTAAAAATCTTACATTTTCCCCAATGATCTCTGTAACCCATCTTCTCTGTCCATCTTGCCCATCATAAGAACGAACTTGGATCCTGCCATCAACTGCCGCCAATTTACCTTTAGCCAGATAATTAGCACAGAGTTCTGCTAATTGGCGAAAGACAACACAGGGAATAAAATCCGTCTCTTTCTGGCCTTGAGCATTCTTAAAGTTCCTATCAACGGCGAGAGTAAATGAAGCCACCGCCACACCATTTTGGGTATAGCGTAATTCAGGGTCTCTAGTCAGCCGCCCTATTAATACAACGCGATTTAACACCCTTAACCCCTCCGCTTATTTTAATCTTTTTTGGTTGTAAGGAATTTAATAATGACATCTGAAATTTTCATCAGCCTTTCTAATTCCTGAACCGTACGAGCTTCGCCGTTAAAGTTCATCAGGACATAAAATCCCTCATTAAACTTCTTGATCTCGTAAGCTAGACGTCTTTTGCCCCAAAGGTCAACCTTAAGGTCTGAGCCTCCATTAGCATTGACTATTTCCGCAAACTTATCCATGTTTGCCTTAACTGCTTCTTCTTCGAGATCCGGTCTTAAAATATACATAACTTCGTACACTTGAACTGCACCTCCCCTCGGACTATATGGCCCCACAACTAATGTAGAGCAGGGATAGACAAATGATTTTGTCATCAAATAATAGTATTCTACAGCAAATCATTATAGCATTTTTGTTTGTTTTATGCAATTTTTTTGTTTTTTGCGTTTGAGTCAAGTAAACGTGGGCAACTTATAGATG
>CALBJS010000192.1 GCA_937892995.1 uncultured Peptococcaceae bacterium
CACTGTGAGGATAATAATTTAGCCGGTCAAGGGGTGATACGTAGAGGTGAGGTTAGTGCCAGGCTGGGATTGCGAGGTATTCCGGCAAGTGCCGAAAGTGTGATGGTTGCCAGGGATGTTCTCTTGGCAGGCGAAACAGAAGGCAAAGTTCATATCGCTCATGTATCAACTAAAGAAAGTGTACGGATAATCAGGGCGGCCAAGGAGATGGGCATAAATGTTACAGCTGAAGTGAATCCACTCCATTTGCTTTTTACTGATCAAGATGTAGTCTTGACTGAAACAGCATATAAGGTTAATCCACCTCTACCCACCAGGGAAGATCAAGAAGCTCTTTTGGAAGGACTCTTAGATGGGACTATTGATATGCTGGCGACAGATCATGCCCCTCATACTTGGGAAGAAAAAGCTAAGCCTTTTGCCGAGGCTCCCTTTGGGATCAGTTCTTTAGACACAGCATTACCCGCAGTCTGGCAGGAGCTTGTTGTCAAGGGAAAAATACCGATTGCTAAGATCATAGAGTTATGGTCAGTGAATCCCGCTCGACGGTTTGGGTTACAGGGAGGAACACTCCAAGTCGGTTCATCGGCTGATTTGGTCTTGTTTGACCCGGAATATAGAGAAAAAATTACCGTTAGTACGTTGGAGTCTAAGGCCCAAAACACACCCTTCCTGGGAAAAGAATTGCATGGTTTTCCAGTCATGACTTGGGTAGGCGGGAAGCTCGTGATGGAGAATAGAAAGATAATTGCTAACTAGCTTGTTAGCGTTTACTTTTGATTTTTGGAACTTGCAGAATACTAAAAGGGAGTTAGATCAGCTTTATGTATCTTCAGGAAAGAGTAGTAGAAAATAGACTTATTGGCTATCCCGACCAAGGAATATACAAACTTGTCTTATATGGTCAGGTAGCGAAGTCTGCTAAGCCGGGGCAGTTTGTGCATATTCAGGTATCCGACACGTATGATCCCCTCTTAAGGAGACCACTAAGTATTGCCGGAATAGATCAAGATAGAGAAGAGGTAACAATCTATTATCGAGTGGCCGGGAAAGGAACAGATTTACTTACCAGGATAAGTGTCAATGAACAAGTTAGCGCTCTAGGCCCACTGGGGACAGGATTCACGATTCCTCACACGGGAGAACTTTTACTGATTGCCGGAGGAATAGGTGTTTTTCCCTTATATTCTCTAATTCAGGTGCTAAGCACAGCTAAGGTAAGCGTGAAACTTCTGTGGGGAGGAGAAAATCAAGAGTTTTTAGAAAGTGCTGATTTTAATTACTTGAAATATTTAGGAGTAGACTATGAGGTTTCAACCTTGGATGGAAGTCTTGGATACCAAGGGTTAGTGACTGATCTTCTGGAAAAAGAATTAAAAACCAGCAAAACACCGACAGGGAAAGAAATAAAAAGCGCTAGGCTTCTTAGGGCTGCTGCCTGTGGTCCCAGGGGTATGCTCAAGGCCGTAACAGCGATCTGTTTGAAGAATGATATCCCTGTAGAAGTATCTTTGGAAGAACGGATGGCCTGTGGAATAGGAGCTTGTTTGGGTTGCGTATGTACGGTGAGAGGTAAGGATGGTAACCTGAAAAGGAAGAGGGTCTGTAAGGAAGGGCCTGTCTTTGATGGAGAGGAGGTTGCCTGGGATGCAGAAGTTTAATGGGATGCAGGACTTCGATTTCACGACGCGATTAGGAGATTTAATCTTAAAAAATCCCGTGATAACTTCTTCGGGAACCTATGGTTTTGGTGAAGAATATACAGATTATTGTTCTCCTGCGTATTTGGGAGCGATAACTGTTAAAGGGATTACTCCCTTACCTCGGCTAGGAAATCCTGTTCCCAGACTGGCTGAGACTCCTTCCGGGTTGTTGAATTCAGTAGGTTTGGAGAACCCGGGACTCGAAGATTTCTTAAGGTCTTATTTGCCTAAATTATCAAATCTTCATACGGCCGTAATTGTGAACATCTCCGGATTTTCTCTGGAAGACTATGCTTTGCTGGCTTCCGCTTTACAAGATTATGCCTCTCCAAATAATTCGACGAATATTACCTCTAATAGTTCAGGTATTGCTGCTTTAGAAGTGAATATTTCCTGTCCGAATATTAAACACGGAGGGATGGCCTTTGGTACCAACCCTAAAAATGCAGAAGAAGTTATTGCGGTAGTAAGAAAGAACACCAATTTACCTATCATTGCTAAACTTTCCCCGAACGTTACAGATATTGCCGAGATGGCTAAAGCCGTAGAAAGCGGTGGTGCCGACATTATCTCCCTAATCAATACTCTGCTGGGGATGAGTATCGATATCCAAACTCAAAAACCGATACTAGCTAATAAGATGGGTGGGCTGTCCGGCCCGGCAGTACGACCTGTCGCCGTAAGGATGGTTTATCAAGTTTATCAAGCAGTACCTCTTCCCATTATTGGGATGGGTGGGCTTACTACTTGGCAGGATGCGGTCGAGTTTATGCTCGCCGGAGCAAGTGCAGTTAGTGTCGGTACAGCTAATTTTCTTAATCCCTTAGCACCGCTTGAAATCTTAAGCGGGTTAGAGGAATATTGCACTCAGAGAGGATATAATTCGATTAGAAAATTAGTTGGTCTGGCACACAGGACATGTTAAGTTTTAGGCAGTTAAAATTAGGATAACTTTAAGGGTTAATGGAGATCGATCTTAAGCGATTTAATAGGAATCTAAAGTATTAGTTTAAAAGGATGATTACCATGAAAAATTCTAAGTTTAATGAAAAGATAATTGTTGCTCTCGACATTGACTCTAGACAAAAAGCTCTGGAATTGGCTCAAACATTAGCCGGCAGCGGCTGCTGGTTAAAGGTAGGCCTAGAGTTATATGCTCTTTCAGGACTAGATCTAATTGATGAGTTTAAGAAACTGGGTTTTAATATCTTCCTGGATTTAAAACTCCATGATATTCCTACCACTGTAGAAAAAACCATGAGGGTCTTGGTCACCTCAGGAGTCGATATGATCAACGTTCATTGTAGCGGTGGCTATGAAATGATGGCTAGGGCAGCTGAGGTGTGCCATAAGGCAGATAAGAAAATCATCGGAGTCACAGTCCTTACCAGCATGGGAGGTGCCGAACTTCCAACAATAGGGGTCCGAGAAGATACAGAAGAACAAGTTCTAAGGCTGGCTAAGTTAGCCCAAAGAGCAACCTTGGATGGGGTAGTTGCTTCTGCTCAAGAAGCCAGGGTGCTTCGCCGGGAATGCGGACCTGAATTCTTGCTGGTTACACCTGGAATACGTCCGGCCTGGAGTGAGAAGAATGACCAAGTAAGAGTTCTGACACCCTCGCAAGCTCTTGAAGCTGGCAGTACCTATCTAGTGGTAGGCAGACCGATAACTATGGCCGAAAATCCTCGGGAGGCATTAGAAAATTTGGGAAATTAGCAAAAGTAAATTTTGAACTTTGCAAAACAAACATATGTTTGGTATAATTAGACAAATATATGTTGGAGGAACTATATGGATATCAATTTACAGGCAAGTAATAGATATGACTTCAAAACTTTGAAATTTAAATATATTGATTTATTTTGTGGCATTGGCGGATTCAGAATAGCCTTAGATTCTTTAGGCCATAGATGTGTGTTTTCTTCCGATTGGGATAGAGAAGCACAATTAACTTATAAAGAAAATTTTGGTGATTTACCGGAGGGGGATATATCGAAGATACCTTCTCCAGATATTCCTTCTCATGATGTGCTCTGCGCAGGTTTTCCCTGTCAACCATTTAGTATTTCTGGAAAACAGCTTGGATTTGAAGATGTCAGAGGAACGCTTTTTTACGAAATAGCGAGAATTGCTGAGTATCACCAACCTAAAATTCTTTTTTTAGAAAATGTAGAGAACCTCTTAAGGCATGATAATGGCAGGACAATGAAAATAATTAAAGATGTCCTGGATAAAGTGAACTATAGGGTCTTTTATAATCTAATTAATGCCTCATCCTTTGGTGTTCCCCAAGCCAGAAAAAGAATATTTTTCATAGCCATTAGAAAGGACATTGATATTCGCAACTTCCAATTTCCTCGTTCTACATACGAGCCGGTTTCTTTAAGCGATATATTGTTGCCAGATGCTGAAACTAAACATTTAATAATCAAGCGAGACGATATAACTATAGAAAATAAAAACTTGTGTAAGAATATTTTCGGTCATTATCCCCAAAAACCTATTAGAATCGGGCATGTCAACAAAGGTGGCCAAGGGGAAAGAATTTATCATGAACTGGGACATGCTATTACTTTATCAGCCTATGGAGGGGGAGTTGGAGCAAAAACCGGATTATATTCAATTAACGGAAAGGTTAGGAAATTACACCCTGAGGAATGTAAGAGATTAATGTCCTTTCCTGAAAACTTCAAAATAAATAAAAATCCTCAGCAAGCCTATAAGCAATTTGGAAATGCCGTTGTTGTTAAAGTTGTAAACAATATTTTCTTAAAATTAATGGAGGATCTAAAATGCCAAGAAGAAAAGAAAACGCAGTTATCGGCAAGGAGTCCGAGAGAGCTTTTGCTGGGCTAATTAAAAGAGATCCAAAAGCAGCTGAGGAAATAAAACAAAGGTATGAGATAAATGGGGAATTGTTGGAGGTCCATCCAACCGGACAGAATCAAAAAAAGAGTGATGTCTTAGTATTGTTTAGCGGTAATTTTATACTGGGGGTAAATATCAAGGCCGGTAAAAGCAATTTCAATCAGGTGACCAGAATGTGGCTTGATAGGTTTGCCACAGAAATTGGATTATCTGAGAAATCAAAAGATATGATTCAAGAAGGAATTGATAATCATAGGCTGAAGAGAAGCAATGTATTTATTAAAGAAGATTATCAAGAAATTATTAAAACTGAATTCCAGATAAAAATCAAATTAATAATGGAACTCATATTCCGAGGGATAAATAACGATATTGTAAAAATTTTAACTCTTTATGATCGAAACAAAAGGATTTTTTATCTTTACGATATGCAAGAAGTAATTGACTTCCTTTCTACAAGTGATATCACCTTTTCGGACAGAGGAATAATAAGAATTGGCAAATATCTTACTATGCAACGAAAAGGCGGAAATGGTGTTAAGCATACTATTCCTAAAAGCGATCCCAGACATCCCGGTAATCAAATTCAGTTTAAGATGAAAATAATCTCTTTTATGAATGATGTTGAGCCCTTTTTAAGGTTGAAATAGCTGAACAGCCTTATTTTAATAAAGCGAATAGAACGGGAACGGATAAGAGTTTTGGAGGTTTATAATGCGCTTATTTATTGCCATTAATTTTACCGAAGATGTTAAAAACGAACTTTGCCTAACCATAGAAAGGCTTAAATCAAATGCAAACCAAGGAAACTTTACTCGTCGGGAAAACCTCCATCTGACGCTTGTCTTTCTGGGCGAGGTTGCTCCAGAGAGTATTCAGAACATTAAGTCGGCTATGGAAAAAGTGACTGTAGAAAAATTCTTACTTTCTCTGAGCGGTCTGGGATACTTCAAACGAAATGGCGGAGATATCTACTGGATGGGCGTAGAAAGAAATAACTGCTTGGCGGCCCTCCACAGCCAGCTTTGCCGTGGGCTTACCCAAGCAGGATTTACTCTCGACAATCGGGAGTATAAACCGCATCTGACCTTAGGCAGAGAGATTAGACTAATTGACCGTTTGGATAAAGAAGCTTTCTCGAAGACAATTAAACCCCTCAAGCAGGTGGTAGATAAAATCAGCTTGATGAAGTCCGAACGGATTAAGGGCAGACTGATTTATAGCGAGATTTGCACTAAATTATTATAACGAGCATTATTAGGAAGGTGGAGTATAAAAACATGCTTGGTAATTGTAATTGTGAAGAAAAATTCGATGAGAATGAAATTCTACAAATTTTCAAGGATACGGGAGCCCTTCTTGAAGGCCATTTTCTGTTGACTTCGGGTAAACATAGTGTTCAGTATATGCAATGTGCCCAGGTATTACAGCACCCTAAAAAAGCCGCACAACTTGGCAAGGAGCTGGCTTTAAAGTTTAGGAACTTAAAGATTGGCACCGTAATAGGACCTGCAATGGGGGGGATTATTGTAGCCCATGAGGTCGGAAGATCATTAGGAGCAAGGGCTGTTTTCACAGAAAGACAGAACGGTGAAATGGTCTTAAGAAGGGGCTTTACACTTGCTCCCGGGGAAAAAGTATTAGTGGTGGAAGATGTTATTACCACCGGAGGCTCGGTGAAAGAAGTACTTAATACCGTTCGCGAAGCTGGGGCAATACCTGTCGGAGTAGGGGTACTTGTTGATCGTAGTGGTGGAAAAGTTGATTTTAACGGGCTTCTTCTCCATAGTCTTGTGCAATTAAATATTGAAGCTTATGAACCGGAAAGCTGCCCGCTCTGTGCTCAGGGAATTCCTTGGGAGAAACCGGGGAGTAGGGGAAGTAAATAAGAAGATGAATTTAAAGAGTTGCTGAAAGCTTTGACCGATTGACTTAAAGCAAAGGGCTATTGATTATGGTGTTAATCTAGGAAGTTTACGATGTTTGGTTGCCTGTTCGTAAGCATAGGCGATTTCCAGTAATATGGATTCTGTCCAAGGGCGTCCCAGAAATTCAATTCCTACAGGGACACCATCCGGTGCCCCGGCACAAGGAGTAGAAAATCCTGCCGGAACGGTGATAGCGGGAAAGCCCGTAACTGAAGCGAGGATGCCATTTCTCCCCGGTTGATCTTCCAGGGTGGTTAGGGCCACTAATACTTGCTGGTGGGGATAGCAAAGAGCGTCTAGTCGCTGATCTGCCATGATTTTTAAAATGGTTTCCCGTAGTTTTGCGGCTTTTAATAGGCGATTTTTATATTCTGCCATCTCCAGCCCATTTTCTAAAGCATTTGCTTCTTGGAGACTGGAAATGATCGATTTATGGAGGACTCCCGAATCAAGGAGACCCTGAAGGCTTTGAATAGGGGCCTCGGTTCCAAGGGTTTGGAAATATGTATTGAGCTGGGATTTTGTTTCAAATTTTTGCACATCGGCCGTGTTAAAGACAGAAACGGTTTCCAACATAGGGTGATCAATGTTTAAGACTTTAGCACCTTGGGCTAGGATATCCCTAAGGGCTTGATCCATAACTTGAAGGACTGCCGGATCTGTACCAAAGTTTGACTTTAGGAGACCTCTGCGTTTACCTTTAAGCCCATCTTTTTTTAGAAAAGAGGTGAAAGTGTCAGGGACATGACCGATATTCCAGGCCGTGGAAGGGTCTTCAGGGTCGTATCCTGCTAGGGCATCAAGCAAGATGGCCGAGTCGCTTACACTTCTCGTGATAGGTCCAGCTATATCTTGGGTGAGTGCTGCCGGAATAAGTCCGCTACAGCTAAGTAGCCCTTTGGTAGGTCTGAAGCCGACTAAATTAGTAGCCGAAGCCGGGGATCTGACAGAATTTACGGTATCGGTTCCCAGTCCGGCGACGGCAAAGTTGGCCGCTACGGCTACGGCTGTTCCCCCGCTAGAACCGCCCGGAGTTCTTGTTAGATCATAGGGATTAAAGGTTTGTCCCTGGAGGGAACTGACAGTGAATCCTAAGCGAGCCAGTTCATGGAGGTTTACCTTAGCTAAAATTATAGCTCCGGCGTCCCGGAGTTTTTTTGTTAGAAAGGCATCTTTAGGGGGTTGAGAGTATCTCATAGCCTTACTGGCACCTGTTGTAGGCATATCGGAGGTATCGATATTATCTTTGAGTACGATGGGCATGCCATGAAGAAGTCCGCGAGGGCCTTTTTCTTGGCGTTCCCTATCCAGGGATTTTGCTTCTTGGAGTGCCTTAGGGTTTAGAATAATGATGCTATTCAGCCCAGGTCCCTTTTGGTCATATCTATGAATTCTATCGAGATAAAAATGGATAATCTCTTGCGAGGTGAGCTGGCCGGAATTTAATGATTTTTGAAGATCTAGAATACCGGTCTCCAAAATAAGATCTTTAATATTTACAGATGATTGTTTGCTCAAGGTGATCAACTCCTTTGCAATTTCACTCAACCGGAAGAAGCTTTGTTAGAATAAAAATTAGAGATAAGGGATCAGATATCGGAGATCGGAGATCAGAAGGATTGCTCTTGGGAGATATAGGAGGATAGGTCATTAATCAGGTACTCATTTTCGGTATTTTGCAGAGAAAATAAGGCCTTAATAAGTTTTTGTTTATTTAGGGGAAGTCCAATAAACTGTTGGGCTATGGTTCGAATCAGAGTCTCGTCCATGGCATCGGAATAGAGAGTACAAGCACTAATGATGCCGTTTTTTAGCCGGAAGCCAAACTCTATCTCTCCCCAGGGAAAACGTTCACAGAAGGAGAGGTCAAAACGGGGAGATGCACCAAATTGCCACTCCCAGGAGGAGTATTTTTCGTAGAGCTTAAGGAAACTTGATTTATCCGCTTCCCCGTAGGTGATAAACGTATCTGGCCGGCAATAGGAAGAGGCAAAGCTCTTTTCTAGGCTTTTCATAATCTGCATTATTGTAATATTTTCATTAATATCGGTGAGGTTAACTACCCGGGAGCGAACAGAATCAATTCCTTTAGAGAGTATCTTCTTTGGGGATGGTTTTAAGTATAAGCTTAAGTTGTCAAGGTCGGAATGAACGAGAATAGTACCATGATGTAGAGCAGCTTGGTTTCGAAAGTAGTAAGCATGACCGGAGAATTTCTTCCCATTGAGTAGAAGGTCGTTTCTTCCGGAAAATTCGGCTTGGATGTTATTGCTTTTTAAAGCTTCTAAGATGACGGAAAGCTGTTTTTCTAAATCATAATACTCTTGGCTTAAAATGAAAGTAAAATTAAGATTACCCAGATCATGAAAAACGGCACCACCCCCGGACAGTCTTCTAGCCAATTTTCCCCTATTTTTTTCGAGTTGTTCCCAGGCACATTCTTTCCAGGCATTTTGGTTTCTGCCTATGACGACGGTAGTTTGGTTCTGCCAAAGATAGAGGATTATTTCGTGGGGTGCAAGCTGATTTAGCAAACTTTCTTCCAAGGCTAGGTTAAACCAAGGGTCATAGGAAGTTGAGTGGACAACCTTAGTGAGATACGGGGTCGGGGACGTTTTTCGTGACTTATGTAAAGTATAGAGAGGATAATTTGGATATTTTTTCATATTATTATTATCATTGGACATAGTAAATACCCCTTTTTGAATCCATTACTATCGTGAGCATAAGATAAGTGAGACAAGGGAACCGTTCCTTTGTCTCACCCTGTCTCACTTGAGGGACCTTTAGCCTAAAGCCCGAGAATTGCTTCATGAAAGGTTTCTGCCAAGGTGGGGTGGGCGTGAATCATATGGGCGATATCCTTTGCGGTTAGATTCTGGTGGATGGCTAAGGCGGCTTCATGGATGAGATCACTGGCGTGGGGACCTAGGATATGGACTCCGAGGATTTGCTTATCTTCCTTTTTTGCCAGAATCTTAACCAGGCCTTCATTTTCACCCATAGTGAGGGCTTTGCCATTGGCACCAAACATGGACTTACTGACTAGATAGGGGATGCCTTGTTCTTTGATCTCTTCCTCGGTGAGGCCAACGGAAGCAACTTCGGGGAAGGAGAAGACGCAGGAAGGGACTACCGGAATAACAGCGGAGGAAGCTGTAGAAAAAACGGCAGAGGAAGAACCCGGAGAGCTAAATAAGCTTTCCGCTAGAACTCTCCCTTGGTAAGAAGCGACGTGAGCGAGCATTTGACCTCCGATGACATCCCCGACGGCGTAAATCCCAGGAACAGATGTGGCGAATCGGCTATCGACTTCAATACCTGTACGATCATATTTGATTCCTACTTCATCAAGTCTTAACCCTTCGGTATTTGGGGATCTTCCTGTAGCGATTAACACCAAATCCGCATCGTATTCTACAGGAGAATCCTTTTTGTCTTTAGCGAGTACAATCAAACTGTCGGAAGTTTGGTTAATCTCTTGGACTCGAACACCCGTCTCGATCTTGATTCCTCTTTTCTTGAGCAAAGGATTCATTCTCTTAACCAACTCTTCATCCATCAGAGGAAGGATACGGGGAAGAAGTTCAAGGACGGTCACTTGGGTACCGAAAGATTGAAAGATTCCTGCGAATTCCAGGCCGATAACTCCGCCCCCGATTATGATCATTCTCTGAGGGATTTCTTCAAGCTCCAGGACCTCAGTACTGGTGAGCACACCGGGGAGATTTGTACCGGAAATAGGGATATTAGAAGCCTTTGAGCCCGTAGCGATCAAAATATACTTAGCAGATATCTTTTCTTGATGGCCGGAAGAGTTCGTAACTTCTACTGTGGAGGAGTCCAGGGGGCGGCCTTGGCCATTCTTCACTAGGACACCGTGAATCTTCATCAACTGCACAATCCCCTTATGCAGACGCTGAATGATTTCTTGCTTCCTGGACTGCACTATTTTCATGTCCAAAGAGTATTCTTTAAGTTGGATGCCGAATTCATCTGCTTTCTTGAGAGTATTCATTACTTCAGCGTTTTTATAAAAGGCTTTTGTCGGGATACATCCTTGATGAAGGCAAGTCCCACCAAGAGCCTGCTGTTCTATGAGGAGAACTTTTGCCCCTAACTGAGCAGCACGAATAGCGGCTACATAGCCCCCAGGACCACCACCTATGACGATGAGGTCTTTGTCCATAGTTTTCTCCCTCCTTTTTTATAGTATTAACGAATTTTAGGCTTCCAACGAACAACAGGATTACGGGCGGCACCCACTTCATCCGGGCGTTGGGCCGGAGTGGTATGGGGGGCGGTGCGGACGAGTTCCGGATTGTTTTTGATTTCTTCCCCAATAGAATAAAGAGTTTCAATAAATTCATCTAACGTTTCTTTGCTTTCTGTTTCAGTAGGCTCCATCATCAAGGCTTCGTGGACGATAAGCGGGAAATAAATCGTCGGCGGATGATACCCATAATCCAGGAGTCTTTTGGCAATATCCAAGACAGCTACCCCTTGGTCGTGATGGTTTAGACCGGAGAATACGCACTCGTGCATACAGAGACGATCATAAGGAAGGAGAAAGAGCTTTTTCAACTTATGAAGTAAATAGTTGGCATTTAAAACGGCATTCTCCGATATTTCTCGCAGACCTTCGGCTCCTAGACTTAAAAGATAGGAATAGGCTTTGATTAAAACATTAAAATTTCCATAGAAGGATCTTACCTTGCCCAGAGATAGGGGAAGGTCATCATCAAGAACGTATTGTCCGTTACGAAGCTCTACGAGGGGTTTGGGCAAGAAAGGAATAAGGTCTTTTTTGACACCGACAGGCCCTGAACCTGGACCGCCGCCGCCATGAGGGGTGCCAAATGTTTTGTGAAGATTGAGATGAACGACATCAAAACCCATATCCCCCGGCCTGGTAATTCCTAGAATGGCATTGGCATTGGCTCCATCATAGTAGAGGAGTCCACCTGCCTTGTGGATAATCTCAGCAATTTCCTTAATGTTTTCATCAAATAAGCCGAGAGTGTTGGGATTGGTCAGCATGAGACCGGCAATCTCATCGCTCATAACTTCCCGAAGTGAGGTGAGATCAACTCCTCCGCGGGAATTACTTTTAACTTGGACCACATCAAAACCAGCCATGGAAGCGGATGCGGGGTTGGTTCCGTGGGCAGAATCGGGGATTACAATTTTAGTACGCTTGCTCTCACCACGATGAGTATGGTAAGCCTTAATGGCTAAAAGTCCGGTCAACTCGCCATGGGCACCAGCTGCCGGCTGGAGAGAAAAGCGATCCATCCCGGTGATTTCAGAGAGTATTTTGTCCAGCCTAAACATTATTTCCAGGCAGCCTTGAACGGTCTCTTCTGGCTGGTAGGGATGAATACTAAGAAAACCATCAAAGCGGGAAATAACTTCATTAACCTTAGGATTGTATTTCATAGTGCAGCTTCCCAGAGGATAAAAGCCTGAGTCGAGCCCGTAATTAAGTTGTGATAAACGAGTAAAGTGGCGAACTGTATCTAATTCGCTGACTTCAGGTAAAGCAGGAGGGGTTTGGCGAAGATAGTCCTCAGGAAGAAGCTGTTTCAGATCTATCTCCGGGACGTCGCAGGGGGGCAAAGAATAGCCTTGGCGGCCGGGCTGACTGGTTTCGAAAATAAGAGATGTTTCCTTCATCATTGTCTCCCTCATCGTATCCCACCCACTCTCTGTACCAGGGAATCGATTTCTTCCTTGGTCCTTTTTTCGGTAACGGCGATCATCCAGCCGTTTTTCAATTCCGGATAAGTTTTGTTTAGGGAATAACCCCCAATGATTTTGGCAGCTAATAATTTCCGGTTGAGTTCTTCAGGTGAAATGGGGGTGGTTACTACGAATTCTTTGAAAAAGGGAGCAGTGAAAAGTGGAGAAAATCCTTTCAAGCTCTCGATTTGTTTCAAAGTATAATGGGCTTTTTGGAGGCAAAGATAGGCCACTTCTTGGAGCCCTTGTTTACCGAGGATGGTCAAATAAATGGTAGCCGTCAGGGCATTGAGAGCATGGTTGGAACAAATATTAGAGGTTGCCTTTTCCCTGCGGATATGTTGCTCTCGAGCTTGGATAGTGAGGGTAAAACAGCGTTTGCCATTTTTATCTTTAGTTTCACCGACTATTCTGCCTGGCATTTTTCGCAGAAGTTTTTGGGTGGCACAGAAAAATCCGAGATGTGGTCCTCCGAAGCTTAAGGGATTACCTAAAGATTGACCTTCACCGACTACGATATCAGCACCTAATTCCCCAGGGGATTTAAGAATCCCTAAAGAAATGGGATCGGCACTAACAATGAAAAGAGCCTTATTACTATGGGCCATTTCCCCAATTTCCCTTAAAGATTCAATTGTTCCGAAAAAATTAGGATTTTGAACGAGAATTGCAGCTGTAGTCGAAGTGATATGGGACTCGAGTTCTTTAAGATCAAGAGAGCCATTGGAATATCCAATTTCCCGCATTGTAATACCCCTCGCGGCTGCATAAGTACGGATTACTTCCCGACTTTCGGGGTGTACTGTTCTGGCGACTAAGATTTCTTGCCGTTTCGTAGCTTGGCAGGCCATTAGCATTGCTTCGGCTAGAGCACTCGCTCCGTCATACATAGAGGCATTAGCTACATCCATTCCTGTTAGTTCGCACATCATGGTCTGAAATTCGAAAATAGCTTGAAGAGTTCCTTGGCTGATTTCCGGTTGATAAGGAGTATAAGCCGTGTAGAATTCTTGCCGGGAAATGAGCGTATCAATTACACTTGGTATGAAATGATCGTAAACACCGGCACCTAAGAAACAAGCGTTTTCCTCAAGGCTCCAGTTTTTACGGGAAAGAGATTTCAAATGATCGACGAGTTCCATTTCTGCAAGGGCCTTAGGTAATTCAAGATTTTGCTTTAAACGAACTTCCTTAGGTATATCTATGAAGAGGTCTTCGAGAGTGTTTAAGCCAATTTCTTGAAGCATTTTGTTTTGTTGGTTGACTGTATTGGCGATATATCTGGACAAAGATCATTCCCCCTGTTGGCAAAGTTTTTCGTATTCTGCAGAATCTATTAACTCAGCAACCTCTGAGGGATTACTTAATTCTAAGGTTACTAACCAGCTTTCATAAGGTTCTTCATTAATCAGTTCCGGATTATCTGCTAACGCTTCGTTAATCTCAGTAATGGTACCGGACAATGGGGCATAAACATCAGAAGCTGCTTTAACAGATTCGACCACCGCCAAGGGAGAGCCTTTGCCGACCTCATCGTCTACTTCGGGCAATTCTACAAATACCAGGGTTCCCATTTGATTTTGAGCAAAGTCGGTGATGCCGATCCGGGCAGTATTACCTTCGATACGAATCCATTCATGAGAAACGGTATACTTTATATCTTTGATAATATTCATTTTTTGACCTCCATTAAATTTTTAATTAGGCTATTGTAAATTTTTTTCTGGCTAATTATTTTTTTAAGCCAATTATTATTTTAAGGATGGATGGATTACTTAGTAAACAGATTATTGGAAAACTGATTAAAGTGAAATGAAATATTGAAGTGGGACGAATTAACGAATTATCAATGTTTTAATTAGGTTTGGCATTGAATTTTAGGTTCTCTTATATCGTTTTTGATAAAAGGGTTTAGGTATTATTTTTGCCTTTAGCTTCTTCTTGCGGACGACAATTTCTAGAATTCCTTCTTCTTGGGCATGAATAGATTCGATTAAGGCCAGACCGATGTTTTTCTTCAGGAATGGTGCAAAACCACCGGTAGTGACATAGCCAATTCGTAGTCCATCAGCTTGTACTTCATAGCCATTTCTAGGGATACCTCGGTCAATCATCTCGAAAGCCACGAGTTTTCTGGGAACCCCAATTTCTTTCTGATTGATTAAGGCTTCCTTACCAACAAAGTCCTCTTTGATGGTTTTTACAAAAAAACCCAGTCCAGCTTCGTATGGAGTGATGTCGGCACTAATCTCATGTCCATACAAGGGTAGTGCTGCTTCGAATCTGAGAGTATCCCTGGCACCCAAGCCTATAGGAAGCAGCCCATGATTTTTCCCTTTTTCTAGAAGAACCTGCCAAAGTGCAGGGGCTTTAGATGGGTCAAGGTAGATTTCAAAGCCATCTTCCCCGGTATAACCGGTACGGGAAATTAACACTGGAATTCCAGCGACCAGAAGTTCGGGGAGAAAACGAAAAAAATTAATCTCATTTAAGTCGGTGTCGCACAGTGTTTGCAGAATGGTTTGAGCTTGGGGTCCTTGGATAGCAAATTGGGCATATTGTTCTGAAGCGTCTGTAATTGTGATCTGTCCTTCTTCATGTTGTTTTAGCCATTCATAATCCTTATCCTTGTTCGAAGCGTTAACCACTAGCAGATAATACTCCGGATTATATCTGTAGACGATTAAGTCATCGACAACTCCGCCATTGGGATAACAGAGGAAGGAATAATAGACTTGGAAGTTTTGCATTGGTGATAGATCATTGGTTAACATCTTCTGAAGATAATTTTGGGCGTTGGGACCTTGTACGATAATTTCCCCCATATGAGAAACATCAAATAAGCCGGCAGCAGAGCGGACGGCCTCATGCTCCTTAATAATTCCCTCATATTCTACGGGTAAAGCCCAACCACCGAAATCAATTATTTTCCCCCCTAAGGCCAGATGAAGATCATAAAGCGGTGTTTTTTTCAATTCATTCACCTCCACTAGTAGTATTTACATTTTTTTAGAAAATTTAGCTTTCGCTGAGATTTTTTGTGCAGCGAAAGCCTTAACTTTGCTTATGTATATCAGAAAGTGCTTATACTTTCTGATATACTAAAAAAACAGAGAAGCGACTTTATTGTCTCTCCTCTGTTATGTAACCTGAGAGATTCCACTTTTTAAAGTGTTGCTCCTTCGGTGTCTTGCGACTTTCCAGAGACCTGTCCTGAAACGGTCTTTTTGCCTGAAAGTTTCACTGTAGAAATGACAGTTCTACAATTTTCTCCGTCGGCTCCCAAGAAGGGTATTTCCCGTTTCTTTCATTCAGGGATATTTAGTTGGCAGTATATTACTATTAAGTCTACTTTATAGGACGATTTATGGATTATTATAATGGTTGTGGTAATGATTGTAAATATATTTTGGAAATATAGCTGGACTTGTCATGCTTAAGGTTTGTTATTAGGTTGTTTCCTCCGTTGCTAATAATCTTTCAATATCTTTTTCAACAGGAGTTATGAAAAGAGACCAATTCTGTTCATAGACTACCATCCCGGGTTTGGCACCCCGGGGTTTTTTAATTTGTTTAACGTGAGTATAATCCACAGGGACTTGGGAAGACCCTCTGGCTTGGCTGAAGTAGACTGCCAGAGCTGCTGCATCTTCTAGGGTATCGTCGTCAGGGAATTCTTCATTTTCGTTTAAAGGAACGATCACATGAGAACCAGGGATATTCTTGACATGAAGCCATAGATCGGAGGGCTTGGCTTCTCGCCAGGTCATCCGGTCATTTTGTCTGTTATTACGTCCCACTATGATGGTTTTACCTGTCTTAGAAAGGTAGATATGAGGCAGGGAATGTTTATTCGGTTCTTTCTTTTTGGTCGAAGTTTTTTTGGCTAAGGATTTTTTATCCCTATGTCTATTTGAGATGTATTCTTGGTCAATGAGCTCTTGATGGATCTCATTTAATTCCTCGTTACTAGCAGCTTGATCGATACTAAGGGCTAAGGTTTGGAGATAATTCATCTCTTCCAAGGCCGCCTGGAGTAAGGGTTCAGTATTTTTGATTGTTGATTTAGCTTTATTGTAGAGTTTATAGTAACGCTGGGCATTATCTATCCCGCTTAAAGCAGGATCCAAAGTTATGGTCAAAGGTTTATACTCCGGAACGGTATAGTCATCTACTGTTATTTCTTTAAGGCCGGGAGATAGTTTATAGAGGTTAGCCGTCAAAAGTTCACCTGACTTCTGATACCCCAGTCCCTTTTTAGCTTTGGCTATTGTGTTTTCATAGATGCTATGTTTTTTACTCATATGCCCTAAATGATTATTTACTACCTTATGGAGGGAACCTCTTTTAGCTTCGGTATTGCTGTAGCCTGTTTTCTTTTGATAAAAGAGGTTTACGGTCTCATTTAAGGTTGGTAATTTTTGGGAGTATAGACCGAAGTATTGTCCATAGGGTATGAAAGTAAAGGCAACGGGGAGATTCGTTTCCCTCTTAGATTGAAAGTAAATATATGGTTCAACTAAAATTTTTTCTTTATTTATAAGGAAGAAAGAATATGCTTGATAAAGACGGCTTAAATCAATTTCCCCGCAGTTATCAAGAATAACATCCGGATTCAAATCAGACCTGGTAACGATCTCCCTAGCCAGTTCGGGACTGATGCCGTTAAATAAAGCTAGCAAGGCATCACTTACTTTCTTGTCAAGATTATGCTGTAAAATATGGTTCACCCAGAGGTCTTCATTAACCACAATTTCTGCTTTATTCTGAGAGGGGGGAGCTATATAAGGTCTCCCAGGGAGCACTTCCCTATGCCTACTAAGGAGGTGCGAATAACGCCTGATACCATCGAGAATGATATTAGTCTGAGGGTCAACAAGGATAAGGTTACTATGTTTTCCCATAATTTCTAAATGCAAATGATAATCTTGAAGATCACCACGTTCATTATAATTTTGAATAATGATGGTGACGATACGTTCCAGACCGACTTGTTGAATATCGATAATCTTGCCACTCTCTAAATGTTTGCGGAGAATCATGCAGAACATCGGAGGGGAGGTAGGGTTATTTTTATTTTGTTCTGTTAGGTGAATCCTAGGGGAGGTACTACCGGCATTCAAAAGGATACGTTTAATACGGCCACCGCTTCGTATTAATAAATGGATTTCTTCTTTTTCGGGTTGATGGATTTTATCTATTCGAGTCCCTACGATAAGGGGATGAAGTTCCTTTGTTAAATGGTACAGGGTGATGCTGTCTAGGGCCATGCTTAAATCCTTTCGTTTTAAAATTTGGTTCTCCTGCAAAATGGAGAAAAGCAATAATGAACAGAGCTTAAATCTTGTAGTCCGTAGTTTAACCTTAGTATACCATATGTCGGAGAATTATTTGGAGTCTAGATCGAAACCTAAAACTCCTTCATTAAGAGGTTCGTCTTTTTGTTTTTCTGGATAGCATATCTCCAGTAATTTTTTCGGGACAGGCCGAATAGCATGTACTAAGGATTTGCTTTAAGGATTAATTTAATTACTTAAGTACCTAGATCGATTACTATTATTAATTATTTTTCAGGGCTAAAAAGGAGGAACAAGCATGCAGCGGCAAATATGGCATATTTTGACCTGGGGGGAAATCTGTAAAGGAATGAATGTCGACCCCGAAAAAGGTCTTAGTGATAGAGAAGTAAATCGCCGCCTGATCGAGTTTGGACCTAACACACTTGCAGTAAAAAAAGGGGTTAACCCGGTTTTCTTATTTTTAGGTCAGTTCAAGGATTTTATGGTCATAGTGTTGATGGTAGCAACCCTGATTTCAGGCTTATTAGGGGAGATCGCTGATGCCGTTACTATTCTAGCCATAATTCTTATTAATGCGGTCTTAGGTTTTATCCAAGAATACAAGGCGGAAAGATCGATGGAATCTTTACGTTCCCTGGCCGCCCCAGAAGCTACTGTCTTGCGCAATGGTACGGGGGCAAAGATATCTGCTTCAGATTTGGTGCCGGGAGATATTGTTATGGTCGAGGCAGGGGATCGGATTCCCGCAGATATTCGTTGGCTAAAAGCTACCAATATCAGGGTGGAGGAATCCGCCCTGACAGGAGAATCGCAGCCCGTTGCTAAAATTAATCAACCCCTCTTGGATGAATATATCCCAATAGCTGATCGAAAGAACATGAGTTTCATGGGAACTGTATTAGTGAATGGGAGAGGGATTGGGATCGTCACTGCTACCGGTATGGGTACCGAAATGGGAATAATAGCGGGAATGATTCAAGATGTGAAAGATGAAGATACTCCCTTACAAAGAAGGCTTGCCCAACTTGGCAAATGGCTGGTAACTTTAAGTTTAGCTGTTTGTGTTGTTGTGGTTATCACCGGCATATTGCAGGGCGAAAGCTTCTATAAAATGTTCTTCGCCGGTGTATCTTTGGCGGTAGCGGCTATCCCTGAGGGGCTGCCTGCTATCGTAACGGTGGCCTTAGCCATCGGTGTTCAACGGATGGTCAAACGTAATGCTGTCATTCGTAAGCTTCCGGCTGTGGAGACTCTTGGATGTGCTACGGTGATTTGCTCAGATAAAACGGGAACCTTAACTCAAAATGAAATGACGGTAAGACGTGTTTATTGTGATGATCAAGTGCTTACCGTAAGTGGTCAAGGTTACGATCCTAAGGGGGATTATCAAGGGGCAGACCCTTATAAGGATAAAGGTCCGCTTAAAGAACTCTTGAAATGTGCCGCCCTATGTAATAACGCTATTCTGACCAAAAGAGGGCTAAGGGTATCTGGGCTTTTCAGGGGAAGGGAAAAAGACAGTGCCTGGGGCATTGACGGTGATCCTACTGAAGGGGCCTTATTGGTAGCTGCCGCCAAAGCGGGAGTGTGGCGGGAAGGGCTGGAACGGAAGGAACAACGGATTGTAGAGATTCCTTTTGAATCCGAACGCAAGAGGATGACTGTTATCTATAAAAGCAAAGAAGGTTATAAAGCGTATATTAAAGGAGCACCTGATGTTATTCTTGGTTTATGTACTCAGGAAATGACCAAACAAGGGATCGTTGAACTTACACAGGAGAGAAGGAAGCAGATCCTCTTTATCAATGATGAGATGGCCTCTCATGCCCTAAGAGTATTAGCTTTGGCTGTTAGAAAAGTTCAAGAAGGTGACCAAACGGAAGAAGTGGAAAATAATTTGGTTTTTGTTGGGCTTATGGGTATGATCGATCCTCCTCGGGTTAGTGCTATGAAAGCAATTAAGGTTTGTCAGGCGGCAGGAATTAAGCCGGTAATGATTACCGGAGATCATAAACTCACCGCTCAAGCAGTAGCACGGGAATTAGGAATATTAAATGGAACGAGTCAATTCGTGGTTACCGGGACAGACCTGGACAGGATGACCGATGAAGATTTGAACAAGCATGTTATGAATATCTCTGTATTTGCACGGGTTGCTCCCCGAGATAAACTTAGAATAGTAAGGGCTTTTAAAAAGAACGGCCAGATCGTAGCCATGACGGGAGATGGGGTTAATGATGCCCCCGCTGTGAAAGAAGCAGATATAGGAATTGCCATGGGTCAAACCGGAACGGATGTCACAAAAGAAGCCTCCTCCATGATTATCGCCGATGATAATTTTGCTACTATTGTAGCGGCTGTTGAAGAGGGTAGGGGAATCTATGATAATATCCGAAAATTTATTAGATATCTTCTCTCTTGTAATCTTGGCGAAGTTCTAACTATGTTTTTAGGAACATTAGTGGGGTTGCCTCTGCCGTTGTTACCAATTCAGATTCTCTGGGTCAATCTGGTGACTGACGGTCTACCGGCGATGGCTTTGGGTGTAGATGGAACTGAGCCGGACATCATGAAGAGAAATCCACGACGACCAGAGGAAAGTATCTTTGCCAAGGGGTTAGGCAGGAAGATTTTGATTCGCGGGACTATGATTGGGATAGGAACCCTACTCGTTTTTGTCATTGGTTTATGGTATGGAGTAGGTCTTTTGGCTGCTAGAACTATGGCTTTTACAACCCTGGTATTTTCTCAGCTCTTCCATGTTTTTGATTGCAAATCCGAACGCCGGGGGATCTTTGAAGTTGGTCTGTTCTCTAACCCACTCCTGGTAATAGCGGTTTTGATCTCGGCAACCATGCAACTAAGTGTCATTTATGTTCCAGTGTTACAGAATATCTTTAAAACTACAGCCTTGTATGGTTGGCAGTGGGTGGTAATCTTATTAATAGCTGGTGGTCCTAGTATAATAATAGGATTAGTCAGAATGCTCAGAAATGCTTTTCTGCATAAAGGAAGATTGGCGGTAGTAAAAAAATAAACTGCGATAACAAAAGGTTGACCCTTTTCCTTCTACATAGTATTCTTTTTAAAGAAGGTGTGTCGGAGGATAATGAAAAGGGGGAAAACATATGGATTTTATCAAAATGCATGGTCTAGGGAACGATTTTATTTGCCTGGATCATTTTCTTTTCCCACCTGAGATGGATTATTCGGAAATAGCTCGGCGTCTTTGTCACAGGCAGTTAGGGATAGGGGGGGATGGATTTATTGTTATACTTCCCTCTGATAAAGCTGATGCTAGGATGAGGATATTTAACCCCGACGGTTCGGAACCAGAAATGTGTGGAAATGGGATACGCTGTTTCGCCAGATATGTATATGATGCGGGTTATGTTAAGAAAGATCAGATCACAATCGAGACTTTGGCCGGAATTCTTACAGTTAACCTTGATATAGGTGACGGTCAAGTTCAGGCAGTTACGGTCAATATGGGAGAACCTTATCTTGACCCCGAAAAGATTCCTGTTATTGCAGGCAGCGATCTGGCAGTAGAAAGGAAAATCGAAGTCCTTGGTCAAAAACTCATTTTTACTGCTGTTTCTATGGGAAATCCTCATTGTGTAATATTTGTCAGGGGTTTTGATACAGTAGAATTCGAGATCCTTGGACCGGCGATAGAAAAGCATCACCTTTTTCCGAGAAAAACAAATGTAGAATTTGCTAAGATAGATAATCATCAGGAGATTACGTTGAAAGTCTGGGAACGGGGGGTCGGTCCAACTTTAGCCTGTGGAACAGGGGCCTGTGCTGCAGTTGTAGCGGCAGTGTTGGAAGGCCGAACGGAAAGACAAGTTACTGTTCATCTTCCCGGAGGCGATTTGAAAATAGAGTGGTCTGAAGACAATCATGTGTTTATGACAGGTCCTGCTACTTATGTTTTTCGTGGTAGTGTACTGGAAGATAGACTGGATTATTCTTGATCCGGTTTAATTGTATACCGTAAATGGAAGCGGTAATAATATCTTTTAAGAGGAGGAATAAGCTTATGGCTTTAGTCAATGAAAATTATCTTAAATTACCCGGGAGTTATCTTTTTTCGGAAATAGCCCGGAGGGTTAATCAGTTTAAGAAAGATAATCCTGATGCTGATCTTATTAGGATGGGTATCGGAGATGTTACCCGCCCCCTCCCTCAGGCGGTCATCAAGGCGATGCATAAAGCAGTAGATGAGATGGGTGGCCAGGAGACTTTTAGGGGCTATGGACCAGAACAGGGTTATGAATTTCTCGCTAAATTAATTATTGAAAATGATTTTGCACCTCTAGGAGTTGATCTAGGTGTTGGGGAGGTGTTTATTAGTGATGGTGCTAAGACTGATACTGCCAACTTTCAGGAGTTATTCGGAATTAACAATATCCTAGCAGTGACTGATCCGGTTTATCCCGTCTATGTCGATAGTAATGTTATGGCTGGACGCACAGGACAAGTCAATGCTCAAGGACAGTTTGATAATATAGTATATCTGCCGTGTAACGAAGAAAATGGGATGAAACCGCTTTTGCCCTCGACTAGAGTAGATTTAATCTATCTCTGCTATCCAAATAATCCCACCGGAACGACCTTAACCAAAGAAGAATTGAAAAAATGGGTCGACTATGCCCGAGACAACAAAGCGATTATTTTATTTGATGCTGCCTACGAAGGTTTTATCCGCGAAAAAGAGGTTCCCCATAGTATCTTTGAAATAGAAGGGGCTCGTGAAGTAGCGGTAGAGTTTAGAAGTTTTTCCAAAACGGCAGGTTTCACAGGAACAAGGTGTGCGTATACGATCGTACCTAAAGAAGTGATGGCCTATGATTCTCAAG